>WTAY01000094.1 GCA_013139345.1 Methylophaga sp.
GCAAAGTCAGATCTTAAATTCCAATCAGCAGTGGCACTATAAAAAGCATAATGATATTCAAGGTTTAAACCAAACCTAAATTTTTCATTGATTGCAAACTGACTCTCTAGCCCGAGCCAAGGGCCGAACCAAGAGGCCTCATAATAAGAGTTTAGACCTGAAAACTTTCCAAGAGGGTTAAGGTTGTCTACTGTTATACCAAATTCAGGCGCGGGAGTTGATACCACTAGTTCTCCATTAGTGTCGTTGAGAAACTGAGAATGGTAAGAAAAGCCTATCTTAGGTATAAGCACTACTTCCTGTTGAGGTTTCGTTATTACTTGCCATTTGTAACCAGCATAAATACTCCCATCTAGTGTTATTCCTTTATCTGAGTCCGCATATGAACGTGAAAACTCACCTGTTTTATTATTACCGCGATAATCAGAATCTTGATTACGACCATCAAAAATATGACCGTAACTGGCATCCATGCTGAGTAACCAATTTGATTGAAAATGCAGTGTTGTGCCAATATTTAATGTTGCAATTTCAATATCCTTCCATGTTAATTCTGAAATAATATTAGGGGAACCATTAGGACCTGCAATAGACCAGTGAAGCTGGTCTTTACGGTATCCTGTCGAGACATAAAACTCCGCCCGCTGATATTCAAAGGGGGACGAGTTCTTATTGACTTGCTGTACTGTTGCGGCACTCGTTACAGAGTGAGCCGATGCTTCAAACACATGTGTTTGCAAGCGATGTTTTCGTGCAGGAGAAAGCGTATCGTTCCTATTTGATATTGCCTGAGAAGTGGCTGTAACTACTTTTGAGGCATCATCAAATACATGCATCTGCAAGCGAGGAGCAGAATGAGCATGGCCGAGATACATGACGAGTAATAAAGGTAGGAATCTTCTTGCCATCATGGCATCTCCGCGATTGTTTCATCAAAAGATAAGGCCGAAACAACATACATAAACGTTGAATCATTTTCCTGCCCACGGCGTGCTAAAACATCGCTTTCAACAGAGGATGCTAACCAGTTGCCTTTGATGTTTTGATAATCAACTGGCAAGGCGGAAGCTGATGTATTTGCCAACTCAATAGCGGTCACATGCAAGCCGCCACGGTTCCAACTTGCCAGCGGCACGACCTTGATATGAACATTATCAAATAAACCGACAATGGCATTGCGACGTATTTTCGTTGGTAAATAGTGCTTATCTAAGGTACGTTCAATTTCATTAATACGAATCGTATCAGCTGCATATTGACTCATCTCCAAATACACATTTTGACCGTTCTGGTGAGAGGGTTTAGAAGCAGACTCTT
Organism: Methylophaga sp.; assembly: GCA_013139345.1. Lineage (GTDB taxonomy): Bacteria > Pseudomonadota > Gammaproteobacteria > Nitrosococcales > Methylophagaceae. The sequence goes on from WTAY01000094.1 coordinate 1,318, forward strand.
CTTTATCTATAAATTTATTAGGGTAAGGAGCAAGATCAGGAAACCCATCGTTATAAGATTGATAAAATTGATTATCAACTTGGCGGAGTTTTTCGCTGTCTTGAGGTTTGTTGAGAATGCGAGGCGTAATTAATAAGACCGTTTCAGTATCTTCTTCGCTTTCAATATCAGTTTTAAAAATACGACCCAATAGAGGGAGCTCTCCTAGAATAGGTACTTTTTTCTGAATACTTGTTTTACTTGTACGGATTAAACCACCCACGGCTACGGTTAAATTATCACGGGCAACAACAGTACCCGTTAATCGTGCAGTATTAACCGTATCAATCGCTAGATTAACGATATTACCTGTCCCATCTGTAATCGGTAGCGTTGCGCCGCCCACATTGAGCGTAGAGTTTTCCTGTTCTAGAGCAAGCGTAACTGTATTATCAGCATTAATACGAGGTGTGATCTTTAGCGTGATACCTATTTCTTGCAACTCAGTTTTCGTTTCAATATAAGACGGTGATGTGATGGTGCCAGTGGCAGTTATCACGGCTGGGTTAAACTTAAACCCTCGTGTGAGTAATCGCTCTTCGCCAATAAACAAGTTTGCCTCACGATGGTTAGATGCCAAAACCATAGGGTTAGATAAAACATTAACGCGTTTATTTTTTTGTAGAAACTCAATATTGGCTTTTAAACGAGAATTTAAAAACTCATAAATAAATGAACCATTATTTAACAGTGCATTATTGCCCACTTTTATGGGTTGAACAGATTGGTTGCCGCCACTAGGTTGCAATTCAAAGTTAAAAATAGAGTTAAAATCATCACCCAAGATAATACTGAGGATCTTCATCTCCAACATCACCTGAGGAATAGGTTTATCCATTTTCTTAACCAGAGAATCAATTGACTTAATGACTTTTTTATCATCGGTTCGAACTAAAATCATACTGTGTTCATTATTTACGGTGATATAAATAGGCTGAGCATTAACCGTGACTTTTTGCAGGGTTTCAATATTGATGGTTCGCCCTGACAAACTGCTTGCTATTTGCTCAAGCTGATCAGCAGATAACTCTCCTGTTGGTATTTTCATACCACTATTGACGAGATCCTTACTCCCAGCTGTTGAACCTTGTCCACTGCTAGCTCCTGCTGAACCCGACTGTCCAGCCTCTGCACCTAACGATAAAATAACCCGACTGCCATACAAGTCCTTAATGGCTTGGGCAATGATTTGCACATTAGCATTAAGCAGATTAAATACCTCAATATTTACGCTCTCATGCACAATCAAATCACGACCATATTCTTCACGGGTCATAATGCGATAGGTATTGGTATCCTCATCAAAGCGATACCATAAATCTGTAATTCGGCTGATAGATTTTATCGCCTCTAATACCGTGACTTTTTTTAGGTGAATGGTAACGTTTTCTTTGGTTGCCTCAGGTGTTGCAATAATATTGCTGTCAGATAATTCTGATAAAGTACGCACCACATCAATAAGTTTGGTATCAGCAAACTCTATTTCGCTTATTTTGGCATCCGCTAGAATTATTGAGCTAAAGCCCGATAACATGAAAAGAGAAGTAAGAATAAATAGCTTTTTCATAATATAATTATCTTTGCACACGAATGGAGCCCAATCGGCCTGTTTCAACAGTAATGCTGAGGCGAGTAATTTTAGCGATACGAATAACGCTCATTGGCTGGGAAGGATCGATATTAATTTCATCACCTTCATGCACAATGTAAGTCTTAGATCCGGCAACTTCTAATAGCGCAATAGGATCGTCATCATCTTGAGTGACGAACCCAAGCAGACGCATCTTAGGGACATTCTCATTAGGAGAACTTATAAAGCCGAAAGCGCCACCAACAACATTGCCTGATTGTTTGCCAACAGCATCAAACATAAGTTTACTTGGCGTGAAGGGATCGCGAATTTTCTGTAGCTGTAAGCCTTGAGCCATTGGATCGAACTGACCGATAGAAAAGGATGTTATTGGTATGCACCACAATAAGAAAAATAATACAGTCCGACGGCTGATTTTAGCGTTCATCTAACCTCCCACCAAAGAGAATAATGCTTGGAAAAAGGCATAATAAACAAAGCCCACCATACCGCCGATTAATAGAATCATTGCTGGTTCAATCATTGCCGATAAGCGTTTAATCGCAACCTCTAATAACTGCTCGTAATACGACCCTAATTCTTTTAACACATGATCTAAACTACCTGTTTGCTCACCCACCGTAATCATTTGCAATACTAAAACAGGCATTTGTGGATGAGCGATACTGCTCGACATATCTTTACCATTCATGATTTGTTCCGAACCATTCATTAACTTATCTGAAAACACACGATTATTGAGTAAGTCAGAGGTTATTTTCAGCGCATTAAATACCGTGACACCACTGCTTAATAAGGTTGATAATGCCCACGTCATTTGTGCCATCGCCCCTGTTGTAATCATCGAACCAAAAATAGGCACACGCAGTAACAAGCTATCAATGCCATAACGCCCCGGTTTGGTTTGATAAATGAGAAGAATGGTCACAATGACAGCAACACTGACACCAACAATCAACAAACCATGTGTTTGCACATAGTTCGAAAAATCAATCAAACTCTGGGTAGAGTTGGGCAGTGTTTTGCCTTGAGCTAATAAAAAATCAGCAAATTGAGGGATGATTTTAAGTGTCATAAACAAACCAACACCAATCGCAGCAATAAACACAACCGCAGGGTAAATCATCGCATTAATCATATGCGCCCGAATGGCTGCTTTTTTCTCAAGATGCACTGCCAAACGTTCCATAATGGCATCAAGATCACCCGTGTTTTCAGCGGCAACAATTAGATTTATCACCATATTTGCAAACACATCTTTATGCTTTTTCATTGCCACCGACATGGCGAGACCTGACTCAATATCTTTTAACATCAGCCGCAAAGTGAGCTTTAAACGAGCGCTTGATATTTGCGACTGAGACAATTGCAAGGCTTGCATAATCGGCAAACCTGCACGCAACATAAAGGCCATTTGTCTAAAAAAGAACACCAAGTCTGATGCCGACACCGAACGCTGAGAAGCGAACCAATCCGAGGCATTCGCCTGCCCTAAAAATCCCCCCTGACCACGTGCTTTTTTTAACTCTAAAACACGCAAGCCTCGTTCACGCAAATCTTGAGCCGCAGCGGTGATATCTGTCGAGGTTTGTTTTCCTGATAACTCACTGCCCGAAGCAGTGAGGGCGGTATAGGCAAATACAGGCATTAGTTCACTTCAACCATTTCACTGGTTTTATAAACAGTGGCACCACGGACTTCATTTAGCGTCGTCAAGCCTTTACGCACTTTTTCAATGCCATCTTCCCACATGAATTTTAAGTTATTACTTTTTGACGCGGCCTCTTCAATCTCTTCTTCACTGGCACCATTAGCAACAAGACGTGCCAGCTTCTCATCAAACCACAACGTTTCAAATAAGCCCAAACGGCCACGAAAACCACGCCCTTGGCACACTGCACAGCCAACAGAATCATAAATCTCAAGCTGCTCATCAGCTGAGGCATTGAGTTCATGTAACTCCTCCTCTGTGGCGAGGCGAAGATGTCGACAATGTGTGCATAAATTTCGTACCAAACGTTGGGCAATTACCGCCGTCATTGTCGAGCCAATCAAAAATGCCTCGCAACCAATATCAATCAACCGCGTCACCGCACTCACCGCATTATTAGTATGCAGTGTTGATAACACCATATGTCCCGTCATCGCCGCTTTTACCGAGACATCTGCTGTTTCAAAATCACGAATCTCACCCACCATCAACACATCAGGATCATGACGAAGCAAAGAGCGAAGTGCATCAGCAAAGCTTATTTTGGTGCCGGTTTGAATTTGAGAAGCCCCCGGAAGTACATACTCAATCGGGTTTTCCACCGTCATGATATTCACCTCAGGATCATTAATTTCCTGCAAAGCAGCAAACAAGGTGGTTGATTTACCACTTCCCGTCGGGCCGGTGAGCAGAATTAAACCATAGGGATTTTCGATGGCGGTTTTAAAGCGTTTTAAATCATCAGACAGCATACCGAGATCGGTTAAGGTCAAGCCGCCAGATTCCTGCCCCAATAAACGCATGGTAATTCGTTCACCTAAACGAGTGGGGGCGGTGGCAACACGGATATTAAACTCTTGATCAATTGGCTCTACTAAATGATAACCAAAGCCGCCATCTTGGGCTTGACGTTGTTCAGCAATATCTAAGCCTGACAATACTTTAATACGGGAAATGAGACCGGCCACCACCGACAAATTTGCCGAGATGGGATAATCACGCAACTTGCCATCAATACGTAGGCGAACACGCAAGCCGTATTCTTCTGTTAAAAAATGCACATCAGAGGCTTTATTGAGATACGCCTCACGCAAAATAGTATCCAACAATGCTACTAAATCGACCTCCTCTTCTACGGGTGATGTTGTGGCATCTTTGTCAGAAAATAAGCGAGAAACCGTCAATTCTAATAATGCGAGATCCGTCATGGCCAGTGGTAGCGGCTTGCCCATTAAACGTTGAACAGAATCAATCGTGGCGCGATCATTAGGATCAGGAATCACCAATATTGCTCCATCACCATCTACAACAGGTAGTAAAAACTTACGCTTAACTAAACTAGAAGGGATCTTCTTTAACAATTCATCATGAATTTTATAAGCACTGAGATCAATAAATTGCACATTACTTTTTTCAGCAACCGCACGATATAAAGCAGAAATAGGGATACGATAATGCGCCAAAATCATTGCTAATAAAGAGCTACGTTTGCGCCTTGCTTCAGCCCGAAGCTTATCTAAAATAGCTGTCTCAACCAGCCCAGTTTGCGTGCCCGCCTCGAATAATTGCTCCTCTTTTAATGCCATAACATGCGCCCCCTACAATGCCAGCACAAGTTCAGACTGCAAGGGTTGTGAATAGCCCTGCATAGGTGCAGTAGGCATTTTCTCAATCTTGAACCTGACCACCGTGACTTGCCACGTTAACTCATCCAAACCATGAATAAACGAGCGTAAATCGTCATAATCACCTTCCAATACCAAACGTTGCATAGGGCGGTGAAACATCGTGCCGGCAGACATCCGATCAATCCAGTTACGCGAAGCAGGGAGAATAACTGCTTCTTCAGCCATGCCTTTTTTCTTCTTCTTTTTTTTCTTTTTCTTTTTCTTAGAGTTATTCTTAACTGGAGTGGCTTTAAATGATTCAGAAGACTTCACTAACACCCCCGACTGCCTAGCAAGTTGAGACACCATAATAATAATTTGCTGAGAATCAAAAGGCGCTAATCGTTGTGACACACCCTCAGCCATTTCATTGATGAGTATTAATGATTGCTCTTGTTCATCAAGCTGTTTGAGCAACTCATCAATACCATCATTGGGCTCGTCAGGAATGCGGGCTGACTGCAACTTCCGTTCTGTTTTAGCCGCTTGTTTTTGCAATGACACAATCTGTTTATTGTCAGGCACAAACCGCAGCAAGGTATAACTGCCTAAAATTAAAACAACCGCCACGACAGCGATTAAAATTTGCTCGCGTATATTTAATTTCGATAGTTTCATTATTGGCCCTGCTGCTGTTTTATAGCTTCAGGAGACATTAACTTCACCAAACGCATCGAAACTGCAAAACCTTCTAAGCTCATCGGGCCAGTGCGAGCGAGCACATGGCTTTCTCGTACTTCCATGCCCCACGGTGCAATGGCATCTTTCATTTGCTGGATAAACGTTTGAGCCGCTGTTTCAGTTAATGCCCACGCCTCAAGGTTAAAATTTTCTACCTCTTTACGGTTATCTTTCTTCGAATTAGGTAGCGGCGGCATCACCCCAACACGTTTACCGTATTCATCAATCGAATTGATGATCACATCATCGCCCACGGCAGATTGTAAAATACCTAAGACAGCTTGAACTAAGGCAACACGTTCAGGAACTAGGTCACCAAAAAAGGCTAACTTAGCCTCTGTGCGGCGATGATCTACTTCGTTTTCCTTGATCAGTTTTTTGCGCTGTTCAACCTGTTTAATGTCACCCTTAATCCGCTTCATTGCACCATTAATCATCTCCCACTGGCTATCGACATCGGCCTTGTGAGTTTCAATCTGACTACTGCGAATAAATAGGGATGCCTCAGACACAATAATACTGAGCAACATAAACAGCACTAAAATGATTGCCCGCGTTTCAACACGTTGCCATTTTGAGGGTAACGGCCCACCCAAACGAGCACCAGCACACAGCTGAGAACTCAACAAAGCAAACGCATGATAGCCTGCACCCAACATGCCAGGGCTAAGATGTTCACTAATGGCACTATGGTTTAACAGGCTTAACTCACCCGAGAGTGACTGGCTTAACTCATCCGTTAATGCGGCACTTTCTTTATGCCAACTCGCTAATGAAACGGGATCAGCAGAATCAGGGTTTAAGGCATGATATGTTTCTAAACATGACTCAAGCGGCTGTTTCGCTGGGCTCAAGAAAAGGTGCTGAGCAATAACCTTATTATCGAGCACCTGCATAGAAAAGGACAAACCTTGATGCGACTCTAATAGCACCGAAGAACCCGAACTAGCAGGTAATAAACAGGCGCTTGACCCTGCTAAAGAATACATCGACTGCAATGCCACACCATGCTTATCAAACACTGATATCCAGCGTTTTAATAAGCCTTTATTGACACAGGTGACTAACCAACCATACGTGCCTGGCACATCACTCACTTCTGCTTGTGGTGACCAGCCACACTCAATCTCATCATCATCCGACTTGAGCCATTCTTGCCCAGCAAGACAGGCATTTAACTGGCTGCGTTTGATATAACCTAACTCCCCAGCCAAATCACCAAAACGACGTAAAGAAAACTTCTCAGAAAGCGCCAATCCGCCCGCAGGGTTGGCCTTGCCTTGCTGTAAGTCCATCACAGCCTCGGCTTGCTCTTCCGTCATATAGCCCCGACCAACCAGCAAATTACCCACCGACCATTGCGTGGTATGTTGCATTAACAGCGGCTCCGCCTCCCAGCGAATTAACTCCTGCATTTGCAATAAAGGTCGTGGTTTTTTCGGGTTAACCGGCAACTCAATTAAGGTGGATAAAACAGTGGGGGAGAGCAAGATCGCCTCATCACCATCCCACCCTGCTGCTTTCACCGTATTGATAACATCCGCAACCGCATCCGCCATATCCGCTTGTTGTGACTGGGCGTGATGTAGCACCACCAACTCATTACCAGAGCGAGTTAACACCGCACCGCGTAATAAAAAGCCATCGGTTTCACACACTAATACCGTTTTGGCCTTGCCGAAATTTAGGAAGTCTTTCAGCATTATTGGATTGTCCAGATAAAGGGATTTGGAGGTGTTATTGCTGGGTTACGTGGTGGAGCTTGGAATAGGTAGGCTTGATTTTCAGCGTTAGTGCACTCGCCATCGTAACGGTTTCCATCGTTATCATCATCAGTATCACACGCTACGATAAGCGAATAAGTGCCAGCATAAAGTGATGGAGGATCGCTTAGGTCAAGTCCACTTTGAATGCTTACTGTAGAACCTGCAGGTAAGATTATGGAGTGATCAGATGTAATGGTTAAGGTATTGCCAGATAAGTTATTAGGATTTATGGCAATAGAATCTGTAGCGGTAACTGATGCAGCAATAGACGAGGATGAACCACTAGAGGTGAAAGTCATATTGCCAGACTGGCTAAAGTGCAAGGTGTCACATCCAGTAGCGATGCTATCAGTAGGAACTGTTGCAACTTGACCTGCGAATACTGCTTCGGAAGATATTGCTAGGCCTGTTGTATCGAATAACTGGATGACACCCTTAGCATGTATGGTTAATTTTGAGCCATTTAAGTGACTTCTAGGAATAGTGGCGGTAGAACTTGGAGGAACAGATGAGGACGTGGCAGAAGGGAAAATAACTGTTCCAGCTGAAGGAAGTGTTAAACCTGTGCAACCTAGTTGGCTACCAGAAGGCACGGTCACTGTGCCTCCTGTGGTGACATCAATGCTCCCTTCTTGTGAAGCAGAAGGGAGTTCGACCTTTTGAGAAGGGAATGTGGCACTTAGATAATCAGCTTCATTCTTGTCTGTTTCGTTATCTGGCCATATATTTATGGATCCATCCTCCGCATAGCTAAGCTTCATTCGTAGACTATCTTTGTTGATAGTTATAGCTGCCGTGCTTGTATTTTGAAACTCAACTTGAAAGCTGTCCCAGTTTTGTAGGTAAACTTGGTAATCGGAAGGAACAACAAGGTGTGCCGTTGATACATCATCATTAGAATTATTAATATCAAACCCTTTACTTATTATACTAAGCGTCCCTGATGAGTCACTGAAAGTCCAACCAGAGTCTTGAGCATTACTGGCATCAGGATTACCATAGCCATCACGAAAGCGAATGTCTGGTTTCCCATCACCATCTTTATCTCGTTCGGGTAATACTTGAATATAAGGACCGCGCCAGCCAGACCAAATACCGGAGTTTTCATCTTGTTGCCAAAGGAATAAACCACTGTCATTAGCACAATTTTGTGCTTGCAGTAATTCGGCTATACACTCCGGCAGCCGCCCCATATCAGCGACAAACCCACTGATTTCAGGGCCACCATTAACGGTGCGAGTTGGGTCGCCGACGATGGCTTTTCGCATGATGTCCATGCGACGTTTTGTTTCATCGTATTTTGCTTGGTCTTCCACGCCTTCGGTGATCATTAGGGTAGTGGAGGCCATTAAGCTGATTAGAAATAACACTAAAATCATTTCTAATAAGGTGAAGCCTGCTTGAAGAGTATGTTTTGTTGTTTGAATGAGACCTTGTATTCTCATCTTTCTCATTGCCCACGTTGTTATTGCGGTTCGCACTCTCCCCGTCATTCCTGTGTTCACCCCCCCCGTCATTCCTGTACTCTCACACTCCGTCATTCCGGTAGCTTGTAGCCGGAATCTATGGGCTGTTATTCCTTGCACAGCTTTATGGATTCCCGCCTGCGCGGGAATGACGACAGGAGAGGGGAAGCTGACGACAGGAGAGGGGAAGCTGACGATAGGAGAGGGGAAGCTGACGATAGGAGATGAGAATGTGATGACCGGATAAGCTGTATTCACCATTCCGGATTTCACTCTCACCGTCATCCCCGCGCAGGCGGGGAACCATGGGCTATTAATACGAACACATTCATTAGCATCACAACGGTATTGAAATAAAGAACGGTTAGCCTGTTTTATGTATGTCATCATTATTTCAACCCGTTATCGCAGTAGACATAGAATAAGATCATCGGAGTCTGTCTTGGGTGAGCAAGGAGCAGTGGTATTGGTTCCTTCATATTTATTATTTAAACTCATACTGACGAGACGAGCTTTATTCTTATCAGCTAGATCAAACATAAAATAAGGCGTGCCATACTTAGCGTGGTCATCATCACTAATGCTTGGTCGCCATGTTAAGTCACCACTTAATAATGGCTCAGATAAGTAAGAGCTTGCAATGCCCCAGACATTGTCAATTATCGAATCTGATTCGGTAGCCATAGTACCGTCGATATCGTAATCAGCATCAATATCTAAATAACCATTGTTACGCTGAAGGTAAGGGCCATTCCAACCGCGGTGAGTGTCTGGATCCCAGTTATTATCATCAAGAGGATCTTCAAATAACATCCAGAAATTAGCAGGAGATTGGCACCATGCTACTTTTTCAGAATTTGTTGTTCCTGCTTCAGATGGGAAATTATCGGATGAGATGACTGTGCAATCATAATCGCCCTGATTAGGAAAAGAACGACTACCACTATCACGCCTAAACTGGAGTAAGGCTTTACGGATTTCAGCCATTTCAAACTTGGTGGTGTCATATTGTGCTTGCGTGCCAACATCGTCATAACTCACGACAATGGTGCCAGCAATGGCGGCTAGAATTAGAACAACGACAAGTAGCTCAATCAAGGTGAAGCCTGATTGTGCGTGTCGTTTTAAATAAGATTTAACGGGAAAAAACAATAAACACCTCATTTACTTGCTTTTATAGGTCATTTTCAATCATTGGGATAAATACAGTTCAAAAAACAGGACTTACTGCAATAGTCGTTAATGGGAGTATTAGAAAAAGGGAAGCGGGATAAGACTCCATGTCCTACCCCGCAACCTTTTAAACGTAACTAATTGCTTAGTGAATCAGCGATTAGTTATTATTTAGTAGCAGCAGCTAATACGGTATCAATTGCACGACCTTCAGGGTCAACAACACCGACTAAACGTGCTTTTGTGAAGATTTCGCTAGCAGAGATTACACCATCAGCATCTGTGCCATCAAAACCGTCAAAACCAACTTGGAACAAGGCAATTGCACGTGCATAGTTTTCAGCTGCATTTACGTCTGTTGTACTAACAGTAGGTACTTGTGCAATCGCTACACGACTGTCAATTGTTGTACCCGGAACATCTTTACCGTAACCCAATGCGATAACCATAGAACACACATCACTTTCCATAGCATCGTTGATAAGGTTTAATTTTTTGTTATTAGTAACAGTAGTAGCATCTAGGTGAGTATCTAGTTTTGCACCACCAGTTGTTGTACATGCAACATCAGTACCTGCCTCATTTTTACCAGAAGAAGCGAAGATTGATAATGCTACTGTAGTAATGTCTGTATCTTCGAATTGAGCTGCAAGTTCATCATCATCATCTTCAAACACAACAAGTTCATCACCAGGGTTAGTAACGTTGGTATTACTTTCATTTAACGCTAGGTTAGGCACTATTCCTGCTGCAAAAGCAGAGTCAGAATCAATCGCTTGTAACTCACCCAAACCTACCTCACCTAATGCACTAGCTACCTTAGCGTAAACAGTTGTAGTTACATCTGTGTCAATAGAATCTTGCTTCCATTGACCTAAGAATGCTTTTGTTTCTTTGGCAAGTAATTGACCCATACCATTTGTGGCAGGGATAGCGCCTGAACCATCTAATGAACCATCAACATTGGTTAGGTTATCCCATTGGCCTGGAAATTCACTTTCAACTGCACGGTAGTTACGGATTGCGCTTTCAGCTGCAACTAATGAGTTTGCTGCTGCAGTATCTGATGCATTTTCACCGATACCATCATAAGCGACCATTGCACCAACAGATAATGTTGCTAACAATGTGATTACTACTAGTAACTCTAGTAATGTGAAACCTTTTTGTTTCGCTTGTAGTTTTTGAGCTTTTGCACGCATTGCATCGTCCTTGATGATTGATACGTCTGCTGCGCGGAATGTGCTAATTGCACGTTTCATTTGTCTGATGTTCATTAATTTCTCTCTAGTTAGTGTTTCCGCATCTGCGCCACGCAGTCTGTTGGATCCGTTTATTTTGGGTTTTATGCAGATGCGAACCCACTTCGCACTCCGTTGCTTCTTTATGCTTGTTGTGGGGTATCCACTACAAAGCGATATTGTTTGCCACAGTGAAGAATGACTTCTTTTTGTTTGCGTTTAAGAATATTGACTTCCACTCTTATTTCACCAAAGCCATCGTGTTCTAAGATGTCTTCAAATAACGCCAGCATTTTTTCTTTAACTGCGAGTGTGTCGTGTTGTAAGTTTTCTGTTGTCATTCGTATTTCAGTGTTGGCTAATTTCGTTGATGGCAATCATAGGCGGGAGGGCGGCATGGGTGTTATAGGAAAAATTCCTTTTGATGTGACGGATGTCATTTTTTGTTTTTATTTGGTTATTCTTTATTGGCTGTAGCTTTTTCTCCCTCTCTTGTTGGAGAGGATTAAGGTGAGTAGGTAAAAGTAGTTACTCCCTCTATTGTTGGAGAGGATTAGGGTGAGGAGGTAAACGTAGTTACTCCCTCTCCTGTTGGAGAGGGTTGGGGTGAGGAGATAAAATCTAGGCGGTATCAAAACCAGATTGTTTTTATTAGACCGCCACTGCATGGGTGTTCGGAGATGGTGAGTGGGTTTAGGCTGTCACCCTCATCCCAGCCTTCTCCCTCAAGGGAGAAGGAGCTAATTGTTTTACTTCATCTCCTGTTGGAGAGAGTTTGGGTGAGTAGGTAAAAGTAGTTACTCCCTCTCCTGTTGGAGAGGGTTGGGGTGAGGAGATAAAATCTAGGCTATATCAAAACCAGATTGTTTTTATTAGACCGCTACTGCATGGGTGTTAGGAGATGGTGAGTGGGTTTAGGCTGTCACCCTCATCCCAGCCTTGACCCTTGAGGGAGAAGGAGTTAATCGTTTTACTTCATCTCCTGTTGGAGATAATTTGGGTGAGTAGGTAAAAGTAGTTACTCCCTCTCCTGTTGGAGAGGGTTGGGGTGAGGAGATAAAATCTAGGCTATATCAAAACCAGATTATTTTTATTAGACCACTACTGCATGGGCGTTCTGAGATGGTGAGTGAGTTTGGGCTGTCACCCTCATCCCAGCCTTCTCCCTCAAGGGAGAAGGAGCTAATTGTTTT
>WTAY01000158.1 GCA_013139345.1 Methylophaga sp.
CAATCATGTGAACTGGGATTCGAATTGTTCGTGCTTGATCGGCAATTGAACGGGTAATTGCTTGACGAATCCACCATGTTGCGTAAGTTGAGAATTTGTAACCACGTTGGTATTCAAACTTATCAACCGCTTTCATTAAGCCGATGTTACCTTCTTGGATTAGATCAAGGAATTGTAACCCACGGTTTGTGTATTTTTTGGCAATAGAGATAACTAATCGTAAGTTAGCTTCGACCATTTCTTTTTTAGCACGACGCGCCTTGGCTTCCGAAATCGACATTTGTCGGCTGATTTCTTTAATCGTACCAATTTTCATGTTGCGATCATCTGATAAGTCAGCCATTTTTCTTTGAGCTGAAAGAATCGTATCTAGATTTTTCTTAATCGTTGATGAATAGTGCTTTTTGGCACGAATATGCTTATCCGTCCATTCAAGGTTAACTTCATTACCTGTGAATGAATCAATAAAGTCACGACGGTTCATGCGAGCATCTGTCACAACGATCTTGGCAATTGTTCGCTCTTGTTGACGAATAACGGCCACTGTTTCTGACATTAAGCTGTTTAAGAAGATGAGTGTTTTTGGCGTTAGTTTAAATTCCATAAACAAGCTTGTAACGGTTTCTTGTGCGTCCGTATCGCCTGTTTCTTTTTGGAACGTTTTAAATGCAACAGCTAAAGCTTCGAAACGTTCGCGTGCTTCTTCAGGATCAACACCTTGTGGTCCTTCATCTTCCTCTTCTTCATCGTCTTCACCTTTAGCAGCAGCGACTTCTGGTGAAGTTACTTCAGGCATCGGAGCTGCTTCTTCTTCAGGAAGAATAAAGCCTTTAATAAGTTCATTAAGGCGCAGGTCACCAGCTTCTACAGAGGCATAGCGATCTAGGAATGAAGAAATACAAGAAGGGTAAGTCGATAGCATAAGAAGACTTTCACGCAAACCGGCTTCAATACGTTTTGCAATAACAATCTCGCCTTCACGCGTTAGTAGCTCTACTGTACCCATTTCACGCATATACATACGAACAGGATCAGTTGTACGGCCAAACTCACCATCAGAGCTCGCTAAAACTGCAGCAGCTTCATCTGTTGAAACGTCATCATTTGATGATGCCGCTTCAGCAAGTCGTTCCATTTCATCGGTATCCATACCATCTTCATGAACCATTATTCCAAGGTCAGAGAACATGCCGATAATGTCTTCAATTTGGTCGGCATCGACCATGTCTTCAGGTAAATGATCATTAATCTCACCGTAAGTAAGATAGCCACGCTCCTTACCTAGGGTAATCAGCGCTTTAATACGTGACTGTTGATCTTTCATTTGACCTCTTTTTTTTCATGGTTTAATAGCGACAAGCGCAGCCCGACATTATAACGATAACCCCATAATAATGCACGCTTTTGTTTGCGCAGATTTTAGGCTTTAAGATATAACGCCTTGTATTCTAATAACTCTTCTTCGGTTAGATTACGTAGACCTTTATGCTCTAAATATTCATAACGTTGTTCTATAGCTTGCTGTTGCAGCTGCTGAATAATGCCATTTAGTTCGGGTTGTAACTTATCGGCTTCAAATGTCAGTGTTTGCTGTGCAAGCTGTTGAAAGTGCGCTTCGTACTGACTATCTCTCGCACGTTCAAGCAGTGCTGCAGTATTCAGATGGGGGTTCTCAGATAAAGTTTCAAGCATTTGAGCCAATATTTTTACACCTGGTAGCTCAAGTGATGCAATTTTATTGAACTCACCAACCTCAGCATGCAAGCTTGGATGCTGTAATAGCATCGTTATCGCTATTCTGACCGGTGAGAAGGCCGTTGACGTTGAGCGAGAGGACTTTTTAATTTTTGAGTCAATTTTAGCGGGCTTTTCTAAGTGTTTATTAAGCACTTGTGTCGTTGTTTGTGCTTTTTCAGCCAGACGTTGCTCTAGCATATCTCGGTAAACACCTACCGGAACGTGACGAAGATAAGGTTTAGCAATTTCAACTAAACGTGCCCGTCCATCCATTGAACTAATATCAACTCTCGCTTCCAAACTATCAAAAAAGAAGTCTGAATAATTCTTTGCGTCATCAACAAGCTTGTTAAATCTATCTGCACCCTGCTCTTGCACCACACTATCAGGATCTTCACCATCAGCTAGAAACATAAATTTCAATTGATTGTTTCCACCTAATAATGGCAATGCATTCTCCGCTGCTCGCCATGCGGCTTCTCGCCCTGCTCTGTCGCCATCAAAACAAAATACAATTTCAGCCGGACGCCGCATTAATTGCTGCAAATGTTCAGGTGTTGTTGCTGTTCCTAGCGTTGCAACAGCATTTGTCACGCCATATTCAGCTAATGCGATCACATCCATATAGCCTTCAACAATCACAACCCTATCTAGGTTACGATTTGTTTTGCGAGCTTGATACAAACCATAAAGCTCGCTCCCTTTGTGAAAAACGGGGGTTTCAGGCGAATTAAGGTACTTGGGCGTACTATCATCTAAAACACGGCCACCAAAGCCAATAACTCGACCACGGCGATCACGAATAGGAAACATAATACGATTACGGAATCGGTCGTAAGTGTGGCCTTTATCATTGCTACTCAGCAATCCCGCTTCATTTAACTGTTTCCGTGCAAACTCATTGCTGCCGAATGTTTTTAATACATTGTCCCAACCATCAGGTGCCATACCGATATTAAAGTGTTCAATCGTTTTAGTAGATAGCCCTCGTTTTTGTAAATAGTCAACAAACGGTGCTCGCTGTGGATGAGTCTGTAGTTGATGTACATAGTACTGGCTGACTTTATCTAATAAGTCATAGAGGTTTTGTGTGGCTGGGGTGCTAGATAATGATTGCGTTACGGGAACCGTCATTCCCACATGCTCGGCAAGCTCCTGAATAGACTCAGGGAAACTCATTTGTTCATATTCCATCAAGAATCCGATGGCAGTACCGTGTGCGCTACAACCGAAACAGTGATAAAACTGCTTCTCAGCACTTACGGTAAATGATGGGGTCTTTTCATTATGGAAGGGACAGCAGGCGTGAAGGTTCTTGCCCGCTTTTTTTAATGGGACGCGCGCATCAATAATATCGACAATATCAACACGAGTTAATAGATCATCAATAAACTGAGGAGGAATTTTACCGGCCATGACGAAGCGCCTATAGCCGATTTAATTCTGTAGTGATGCGCTTGCCTAGATTAAATTTAGGCAAGGAAGTCACTTTATGCAGTAAGAGCTGCCTTAACAAGGCCGCTTACCGCGCCCATGTCTGCTCGTCCTTGAAATTTTGGACGTAATGCTTTAATCACGTTACCCATTTCTTTAGGACCTGTTGCACCTAATTCTGCAATTGTAGATGCAATTTCGGCTGCGATTTCATCATCAGTTAATGGCGTAGGCATAAACTCTTCGATAATCGCTAGCTCTGCAATTTCGATAACAGATAAGTCATTACGACCGGCTGCATCAAATTGACTAATCGAATCACGACGTTGCTTACACATCTTTGTCATGATTTTAACGATGCCAGCATCATCAACATCTACTCGGTCATCAATTTCGACTTGCTTAATTGCAGCGGTAATTTGGCGCAATGTTGCAAGACGATCTTTGTCTTTCGCGCGCATGGCGGTCTTGACGTGATCTTGAATAGTAACCTTTAACGGACTAGATTCAGCAGGCATAGTAATCGTCTTTCTTAGTACATGCGAACGCGACGAGCGCTTTCACGAGATACTTTCTTTTGGTGACGTTTAACAGCAGCTGCAGCAGCGCGTTTGCGTACTGTAGTTGGTTTTTCGTATTGTTGACGAGCGCGAGCTTCTGCAACTGTACCTGCTTTTTCGCAAGCACGTTTAAAGCGGCGTAAAGCAATATCAAATGGTTCGTTTTCTTTCAAGCGTACTGAAGGCATTAATAAATCCTAAAACATATTTATGTGGGAAAGCCCGTAATTGTACGAAAGATCAACATGAAAGATCAACTAATTTCTAAAGTTAGGCATAATATCCCCATGAATTACTTAGAAAAGAAGGTTTCAACATGCGAGTATTAGGCATTGAGTCATCATGCGATGAGACAGGCATTGCACTCTATGATAGCGAAAAAGGCTTATTATCACACGCACTTTATAGCCAAATTGCACTCCATGCCGAGTATGGTGGTGTCGTGCCCGAACTTGCATCACGTGATCACATTCGCAAAACATTGCCACTGATAGACGAAGTATTAAATACAGCGAATCTTACTCGAGCTGATATTGATGCCGTAGCTTATACCGCGGGGCCCGGTTTAGTGGGCGCATTATTAGTGGGTGCCGCGATTGGACGTAGCTTTGCATGGGCATTAGATATTCCCGCACTTGCGATTAATCATATGGAAGGACATTTGCTGTCACCCTTATTAGAAGATAATCCGCCAGCCTTTCCTTTTGTATCACTGCTTGTTTCAGGCGGGCACACGTTATTGATTGATGTTCAAGGTATTGGTAATTATCAATTATTAGGTGAATCTATTGACGATGC
>WTAY01000045.1 GCA_013139345.1 Methylophaga sp.
AAACACGTCGTCATAGTTTTATTGCAAACTTATTAGGCATTAAACACATTGTTGTTGCCATTAATAAAATGGATATTAAAGACTATAGCGAAGATGTTTATAACGATATTCGCAAAGAATACAGTGAGTTTGCCCGTGAGCTAGAAATGGAAGACGTACACTTTGTGCCACTGTCGGCACTTGTTGGCGATAATGTGGTTAATAAGAGCGACAATATGCCTTGGTATCAAGGTGATACATTGATGCACCTATTAGAAAACATCCAAGTTGCTACAGATGCAAATACAGACGATGTTCGTTTTCCTGTGCAATATGTAAACCGCCCTAATCTTGATTTCCGTGGCTATTGCGGCACACTGGCATCCGGTATTTTAAAGCCCGGTGATGATATTACGGTATTGCCATCAGGCAGTGAAAGCCGTGTTAAATCTATTGTTACCTATGATGGCGACTTAGATGAAGCCATTCCTGGCGAAGCGGTAACTATTACTTTAGAAGATGAAGTGGATGTTAGCCGTGGCGATATGCTTGTTCATCGTAATCATCAGCCTCATGTTGCCAGTCATTTTAAAGCGACTGTTGTGTGGATGACTGAAAAGCCATTAGTGGCAGGCAAGCAATATAACTTTAAAGTGGGCGTAAGTGACAGTACCGGTGTTTTAACATCAGTAGACAGTCAGATTGATGTAAATACCTTGGCAGAAAATGATGCAAGTGAATTAGCGTTAAACGAAATTGGCCAATGTGAGTTTTCACTCAATAAACCGGTTGTATTTGATGCCTATAAACGTAATCGTAGTACGGGATCATTTATCGTTATTGATCGCTTAACCAATGTGACTATTGGTGCTGGTATGATTACCGAAGCAGTATCAGGTACACAAGCACAGCAAGTGACTAATACGGGTGAATTCTCTGACTTTGAAGTGGAACTTAATACTTTGGTTAGAAAACACTTCCCACATTGGGATGCTAAAGATTTGGGTAAACTGCTGAAATAAAATTAGAAGGTAAGTTGGACTGTTTTTAATAGTCCTGCGATACCGGTAATCATTCAAGATGCAGTTGTTAGAGAAAGATGTAATAGTTGCTGATCTGGGATTGATAAGTCCTTATTTTAGCGCAATTAAAATTGTCACCCTCATCCCAACCTTCTCCCTCAAAGGAGAAGGGGCTAAAGCTCCCTCTCCTGTTGGAGAGGGCTGGGGTGAGGAGATAAAATTAAGGATTAATGGGAATCCATGGGCGCTGAAAATAGCCACTATCGTTGGCTCCCCGTTTTCACGGGGATGACAGACGCTTACAGATTGAATGATTATGGGTATATATTTATTGGGAGCTAAAAATGTTGGTATGGAAGGGCTGGGGCTTAGCCGTTATTGGTTTTATTTTCCTCTTTGTTCTGCCAATTGAATTATTGGTTGAGCACTTTTATGGTGTCGGTCAATACAAGGCATTACCATGGCCAATCCCTTTAGCATTTTTGATGGGGGCTATTCCAACAACCTTAGTTGGGAATATGCTCAACAATAAACCTGCCCGAATATTGATAGATCCTGAGACCAATGAGAAAGTTGAACTGAAACGTGAACATTCATTATTCTGGATTCCGATGCAATATTGGGGAGTCATCCTCGTTATTTTAAGTGCATTAATCTATCTAAGAAATATCGGTTTTAGTTTTAGCCAATAATTGCATGTTGCCAAACAGCTAATTTCTGCTCAAAAGTCATTGCTGCATGGGCTGGGCTGGTGGAGGGGAGACGAAGCCTCATTATATTTATTTGCTGGTCATTCAATGTCGCTAATACGTGACGATTAAATACCTGTTCGGCTTTTGTGCCATTAAACACAATTTTTTCAATATGAGGATGCTGTTGAAAAAACAATTCAAAATCATTGGCAACCATGCTGGTGGCATCAATACTCTGATCTAAACTGCCTTGTCGTTGGCAGGCTTTAATCGCATCCCAAACAGCAAGGTGATTGTCGATTAAAAACTGACAACGCTTGTCATATACATCATGGCTGTCGAGGTTAAATAATGCCGACATTATTGGCCAAAAGGCATTACGTGGATGGGCATAATATTGCTGCTGTTCCAGTGATTTTATGCTGGGCATTGAGCCTAATATCAAAATCCGAGCATATTTATCTTCAATAGCTGGAAAACCAGATTCTAAAGGCAGTACATCACTCATCTTTATTGATATGTCTTACCTTGGTGTTTAATCCAGCCACCAGTATGTCGTCCAGCGGAATCATGGTGTGTCCAATGAAGAACACCCCCTTTCTCATTCCATTCATATTCACCATAAACTGAGACAGAATCACCTTTTTTCAGTTCATTTATTCTCGGGGCCAAATCAATATTATGTGCAATAAGAATAGTGTGGTCGTTAGCTGTGCGGATGAGGAATTTCTGATGTCGTCTGCCATCAAGATCATCAGCAAATAGTGTGACTACGGTGCCTGTTATTTCTAGTTGAACATCGCTACGTTGTTGTTGGATTACTTGTTCAAGCGTATTCTGAACGCTTGGATCTGACGTTGCTTTCTCGGGTGAATAGCCACTGGCGAAATAACTAAGAATAACAAAGCCAATAATCAGCCCGATACGTTGTTTGTTGCGTGATGCTTTAGACATAAGGAATTAACGTGCTATTTAGTGAATGTGGTAATTAGCTTACCTTGGATATGACAATAGTCAAAATATGGGATCCCTATGTAATTATTGGCATCATTAGTTGTCAGAGCTTATAGAGTGATTTTTGATAAAAGAGTGATATGACAAAAAAAGCGAATTGGCTAACAACATCAACAACACGCAGGCAGTTTGTTCTGGGCTCGTCATCTGTACTTGCCTGTGCAGCATTGCCGTGGCCTAGCTTAGCTTCTGCAAATGATAAAGCTGTTGTAATGCCTGAGTTACGCGGTCGAAACTTTAACCTTGATATTGATTATCAGATGGTTAATTTTACAGGTAAGAATCGTATTGCTACGACAGTAAACGGGTCATTGCCGGCCCCTATATTGCGCTGGAAACAAGGTGAAAAAGTAACACTTAAAGTCACCAATCATTTGACTCATGATAGTTCAATCCATTGGCATGGCATGATATTACCTAGCAATATGGATGGTGTACCGGGTCTAAGTTTTGCTGGAATAAAGCCGGGTAGCACATACGAGTATCAATTTGATGTTCAGCAAAGTGGCACTTATTGGTATCACAGTCATTCTGGCTTTCAAGAACAAACAGGATTATATGGTGCAATCATTATTGACCCTGCGGAACCAGATCCTGTTGATTATGATCGTGATTATGTCGTGATATTGTCAGATTGGACCGATGAAGACCCTGCCGATGTGTATGCCAAGCTCAAAAAACAAAGCCATTACTATAATCGACAAGAACGTACAGCGGCCGATACTTGGAATGACATAAAAGACAAAGGCGTGGCACAAACATGGCGTGACCGGAAAATGTGGAACCAGATGCGAATGTCTGATCGAGATATTTCCGATGTTACCGGTGCGACCTATACATTTTTAATGAATGGCCAAACACCTGAACAGGGATGGACAGGCCTTTTTGATAAAGGTGAAAAAGTTCGTTTACGTTTTATTAATGCAGCGGCAATGACCTTGTTTGATGTACGTATTCCGAATGTGAAAATGACCGTTGTAGCTGCCGATGGTCAAAATATTGAACCCGTAACAATCGATGACTTTCGTATTGGTGTCGCTGAAACCTATGATGTTATTGTTGAGCCAGAATCAGACAAAGCACATACCATTATTGCTCAAGCAATAGATAGGACTGGGTTTGCCTATGGTGTATTAACTCCTGATATCAATATGAAAGCAGAATTACCAGAACTGGATCCTTCTCCTATTTTGACAATGGCGGATATGGGTATGAATCATGGAGCGATGAATGATATGTCCATGATGGATATGTCGGGTGATATGGGTCATCAGATGGATCATTCCATGCACATGGCAATGGCAACTAAAATGGGTTCAGGTAAGGCTGGTTATGGCAGTAATATGCCTGTTACACATAAAGATACAGAGTTTGGTCCACATGTTGATATGCGAGCTGAAATGCCCATGTCTAAACTGGACGACCCAGGTATTGGATTACGTGAACATGCTGAGAAATATGGTCGTAAAGTATTAACCTATGCGGATATTCATAACCTATATCAAACCCCAGAACCTCGTGAACCTGATAGAGAAATTCAATTACACTTAACAGGCAATATGGCTCGTTATATGTGGTCTATTGACGGTATTAAATATGCTGATGCTGAACCATTAGTATTGAAATATGGTGAACGTGTTCGGTTTACATTAGTGAATGACACGATGATGAATCACCCTATGCATTTACACGGCATGTGGAGTGAATTGGAAACGGGAGATGGAGTTCGGATCCCTCGAAAACATACTGTTATTGTGCAACCAGGATCGAAAATAAGTTACTTAGTGACAGCTAATGCACGAGGACGCTGGGCATATCATTGTCATTTAATGTTTCATATGATGAGTATGTTTCGTGAAGTGAAGGTCATCTAATGTTTAAAGTACTCACATTATTTATTGTCATCACTTATGTAAATATCAGCAATGCTGCTGGCATGATTGATGACCCTCTATTAACGATGGTAAAAGTTGATCAGCTTGAGTTGAGCGATTCGGATAAGAACACGTGGGATGCACAAGCTTGGATTGGTAAAGATCTCAATAAACTATGGTTAAAGACCGAAGGTGAATTAACAAGTAGTGATGTTGAAGAAGCCGAAATACAGTTACTTTATAGTCGGGCAATAGCACCCTATTGGGATGCACAAATTGGTTGGCGACATGATCTTAAACCAGAACTAAACAGAGATTGGTTAGCAGTCGGGGTTAAAGGTTTGGCCCCTTATTTCTTTGAAACTGATATTGCTTTATTTATTGGTGAACATGGCAACCTTGGCGTGCGAGGACAGTTTGAATACGAATTAATGTTGACTCAAAAATGGGTATTATCACCAGAAATAGAAGTTAATTTATTTAGTAAAAATGATGAAAATGTTGGGATTGGCAGTGGCGTATCAGATATAAGTGCAGGTCTACGGTTACGCTATGAAATTAAACGTGAGTTTGCACCTTATATCGGTGTGGAATGGAACCGGCGTTTTGGCAATACCGCTGACTTTGCACAACAAGAGGGTGAGAGCAGAACACATGTCAATTGGGTTGCAGGCGTACGGATCTTGTTTTAAGCAGAGTAAATGCAATACTTATAATATAATCATATATTAATATAGATATTTATAATTTACTGTTATAAGTGATGATCGCTTATAATAGTTACTTCAATATCGAGTGTAGAGATTTAGATGTATCAGTACGATAACTATGATCAAGCGATGGTGGATCAGCGGGTAGCACAATACCGCGATCAAACACGCCGTTATTTAGCCGGTGAATTGACAGAAGAGCAATTCCGCCCATTACGATTAATGAATGGTCTGTATGTTCAGATCCATGCGCCAATGTTACGTGTTGCCGTGCCTTATGGACTGATGTCCTCAAAGCAAGTGCGTAAAATGGCTGATGTCTCACGTCGTTATGACAAGGGCTATGTTCATTTCACAACGCGAACTAATTTCCAGTTGAACTGGCCAGCATTAGAAACTGTGCCTGATATTCTGGCTGAATTAGCATCTGTACAAATGCATGCGATTCAAAGTAGTGGTAACTGTATTCGTAATACAACCTCTGATCAGTTGGCAGGTGTACATGCGGGTGAAATAGAAGATCCACGTCCTTGGTGTGAAATTATCCGTCAATGGTCAACATTCCATCCTGAGTTCGCTTACTTACCCCGTAAATTTAAGATTGCAGTGATTGGTAGTGATGAAGATCGTGCTGCAACTAAATTGCATGATATCGGTTTACACCTTGTTACCAATCATGAAGGCGAAGTGGGCTTTGAAGTACTTGTTGGTGGCGGTTTAGGTCGAACACCTATTGTCGGTCAGCAAATTCGTCCTTTCCTTGAAAAGAAAGACTTATTGTCATATTTAGAAGCAATCCTACGTGTTTATAACCGTTTGGGTCGTCGTGATAATAAATATAAAGCACGGATCAAAATTACCGTTCGTGAACATGGCATCAACCATATTCGTGAATTAGTTGAAGCTGAGTGGGTTCAAATCCGTGAACAGCTTGAGCTTGATGAAAAAGAAATTGAACGTGTTAAAAGTCACTTTGTTGAACCGGACTATGATGCAACTGCTGCCGAAGATGAAAGCTTTGCAAAAACATTAGTTGAAGATGCTACTTTTGCGCGCTGGGTAAAACAGAATGTAGTTGACCATAAAGTTGCTGGTTACAAAGTAGCCTATATTTCATTGAAAGCGCCGGGTGTTCCACCGGGTGATATTACTGCTGATCAGTTAGATCTAGTTGCAGAGTTGGCTGATGAGTTTAGCCTAGGTGAAATTCGTGCAAGCCATAATCAAAACTTACTATTAAGTGATGTTAAACAAGGTGATTTATATGCCTTGTGGTTGAGATTGGAAGCGGAAGGTCTAGCAACAGCAAATATCAATACATTGAACGATATGATTTGTTGCCCAGGTTTAGATTTCTGTGGCCTTGCGAATGCAACATCAATTCCATTAGCGAAAGAAATTAATGAACGTTTTGATGATCTTGATTACTTATATGACTTAGGTGATATCAAAATAAAAATGTCTGGCTGTATGAATGGCTGTGCTCACCAAAGTGTCGGTCATATCGGTATCTTAGGTGTCGATAAGAAAGGTGAAGAGTGGTATCAATTTACGCTAGGTGGTAGTTCTGAAGCGGATGCTGCAATCGGTCAACGTTTAGGTCGAGCAATTCCTAAAGATCAAGTCGTTGATACTGTTGTGACATTAATTGATGTATTTAAAGAACTTCGCCATGAAGATGAATTATTTTTAGCAACGGTTCGTCGTGTTGGTGTTGATCCGTTTAAGGAGCGTGTTTATGCAGATAATTAAAGATCGTGAAATTATCGAAGATAAGTGGCTGCATTTAGATGATGAAGCAGAAGTCATTGCAGGCAACTTCACAATTTCACTAACACGCTGGCAAGCAGAGCATGAAAGTTTAGCTAAACATGAAAGTGGATTAGGCTTACGTCTAACAGGTGAAGATCCATTAGAAGAAGTTGTACCAGATTTAGCGAACTTCTCATTGATCGTGTTGAACTTCCCAGCATTTACTGATGGACGTTGTTACTCTTTTGCTCGTTTACTACGTGACCGCTATGGTTATAAGGGTGAAATTAGAGCGCAAGGTGATATATTGCATGACCAACTGTTTTATATGACTCAGTGCGGTATTAATAGCTTTGAAATGGTGAATCAACAGCGTATTGCTGATGCCATGTCTGCATTTGATGACTTTAGTGAAAGTTACCAAACAACGGTTTTGAAACCTGAGCCTTTATATCGTCGCCGATAAGGTATGAATGTGACAATTTAAATTATTGTCATTTCTGCAAAATAAAATTAATCATCCCTGTGAAAGTGGGGATGATTTTTTTATGTCGAAAAGAAATAAAATTTTCATACACGCCAATATTATTTGGGTATAGTGGCAAAAAGAATTAATCATGAGGCCTATCTTCAATGGCAGTGTATGCAATAGGTGATGTGCAAGGGTGTTTTGACGAATTGTTAAAACTACTTGATGTCATTGAGTTTAATCCTGAAAAAGATCAAGTCTGGCTGGCGGGTGATTTAGTCAATCGTGGCCCCAAGTCTGCTGAGGTTTTACGCTGGGCTAAAAACGTAGGTTCAGATAAAGTCAAAGTCGTACTCGGTAATCATGATTTACACCTATTAGCGACAGCCGCTGGTGTCAATAAACATCAACACCGAATGGATACAATGGAATCAGTTTTAGATGCTGATGATTGTGATGAATTAGTCTTTTGGTTGCGACATCAAACTTTATTCCATCATGATGAAGCGTTAGCATTTAGTATGGTGCATGCAGGTTTGCCGCCACAATGGTCTATAAAAAAATGCCGTAAACGAGCCGCAGAAGTAGAAGCCATTCTGCAAAGTGAAAATTGGCAGGACTTTTTCAAGCATATGTATGGCAATAAGCCAGATACATGGTCTAAAGACCTCACCGGTTGGAAACGACTACGCTATATAACTAACTGTTTTACTCGTTTACGATACTGTCATACCGATGGTCGTTTAGCATTGGAATTTAAAGGTGCGCCCAAGAAGAAGTTGAAAAATGAGCTACCTTGGTTTGACATGCCTGAACGTAAAACAAAAGATGACAATATTATCTTTGGGCACTGGTCAACATTAGGAGTGGGGCAATATGGCAATGTGTTTTCTACGGATAGTGGTGCAGTGTGGGGTGAGCAGTTGACCGCTGTTCGAATAGATGAAGAAAAGCCAACTTGGTTTGTAGTAGATGCAGATCCAGCAGGCTTGCCGCATGCCAAGAACAAATAATGTTTTGCCAAGCAAAATTTCGCTAAAAACAGTACAATACCTACTTTTTATCGTCTCGGACAAATCAATACAATGAGCAATATCACAACTTTTTCTGGTGACTTTTCAGCCAAAGGCATCAAAGTTGGCATCGTAGCAGGTCGTTTTAATGACTTTATTGTTGATAACTTAATTTCAGGTGCAATTGATTGTTTAGTCCGCCATGGTGCAAGTGAAAGTGATATTGATTTAGCACGTGTTCCTGGTGCTGTTGAAATTCCCTTAGCTGTTCAGCGCATGGGCCGTACCGGTAAATACGATGCAATTATTGCATTAGGTGCTGTTATTCGTGGTGGTACACCACACTTTGATTTTGTTGCAGGCGAATGTTCAAAAGGCCTAGGTCAACTAACATTACAACTAGATATTCCTGTTTCATTTGGCGTATTGACTGTTGATACTATCGAGCAAGCGATTGAACGTGCTGGTACAAAAGCAGGCAATAAAGGCGCTGAAGCAGCCATGGGCACCATTGAAATGGTCAATGTACTTCGTCAAATTGAGAGCACTAAATAAATGGCAAAGGTATTACCTCGTTCACATTCACGTGCTGCAGCTGTGCAAGCACTTTATCAGGCACTTGTTAACGGTCAAAAATTAGCTAAAGATGAGCTTGATTTTGTTACTGCCGAAAACTCAGAGAAGATGGATAAGAAATACTTCACTATTTTAGTTGAGGGTGTTTCTAAAGAAATTGATACATTAGATGCAGAATTAGCATTTGCCGTTGATCGCAATTTATCTGAAATCGATCCTGTAGAAAGCTCTGTTTTAAGATTGGCTGTGTATGAGTTTATGCACCGTCCTGAAGTGCCATACCGCGTTGTGCTGAATGAAGCGGTTGAATTAGCCAAATCATTTGGTGGTGAAAAAGGCCATAAATATGTCAACGGAGTATTGGACAAAATGGGCTCTAAATTACGTGAAGTTGAATACAAAGCGTCAAAGGCGCGTCGTAAATAGTAAGCTTTTACTGAGTTTGTAAATGTCTGAACAGTCTGAATTTTCTTTAATTCAACGTTACTTTGAGCAGTTAACATCTCCCCGTGACGATGTATTGTTAGGTAT
>WTAY01000197.1 GCA_013139345.1 Methylophaga sp.
ACATCGGCTAAAGCGGCAACATCACGTAAGCCGAGGTTAAATCCCTGACCTGCAATAGGGTGAAGACTGTGAGCAGCATTTCCTATTAGTACAACACGCTGCTGAATAGGCTGATCCGCTTGCATGAGCGTTAAGGGATAACTATTTCGCTGTCCTACTTGTTTTAACTTCCCCAGTCGGTAACCAAAGCGATTTTGTAACTGCTCTAAAAATTCATTTTCAGATAATTGGAGTAATGCTATTTCATCACCTGTTTTAACTGTCCAAACGAGACTGCATCGCTTATCTGACATCGGTAATAATGCAATAGGGCCTGAATCGGTAAAGCGTTCAAATGCGCGGCCATGATGAGCACGTTCAGGACTAATATTGGCTGTGATTGCTGTTTGTTCATAGTCATGTTCTAACGCCCCTAAGCCAAGAAGCTGGCGGATCGTTGATTGAGCACCATCTGCAGCAACAATCAATTT
This sequence comes from Methylophaga sp., assembly GCA_013139345.1. Classification (GTDB taxonomy): domain Bacteria; phylum Pseudomonadota; class Gammaproteobacteria; order Nitrosococcales; family Methylophagaceae. Next base: position 471 of record WTAY01000197.1, read on the forward strand.
TGCTGAGAGTTGACGAGCATCATCAAGGGTCAGTTCAACATAGTCATCATATTGTTTAAGGCTAACAACACTGGCTGGGCAAATAATGTCTAGATTATTTTGTTGGCTTAATGCTTGGTTAAGAACAAGTCCCATTGACCGAGCGGTGATGACTTGGCCTAAAGCAGGTACATTCTCTTTTTCTGCCGAAAGGCGTGTGACACCAAAATGGCCACGATCAGAAACATGAATATCACTAATTGTTGTGCTGTGGAGCGCAAGTTGATCCCATAGCCCCATAGATTCAAAGATTCGTTGCGAGCCATAGGCGAGGGCTATGCCACGATCATCATAACTAGGTTGTTGTGCTGAGTCGGGTTCAAAGGCTTCGATAACTGCGATTTTTAATGAGGTGTTTTTTAAAGCACAGGCAAGACTAGCGCCGACCATACCGCCACCAACCACAATGAGATCAAAGTCCGTTAGCGAATTCATCTTTTGTCCCCTACCTGCGTTATTTCCGTACTCAAATGGTCATATACCCGTGACCATTCAAAATGCAGTTTTTTTATTTCGTCATCCCAGCATGCTTCTAGCTGGGATCTGCTTAATACAATAGATTCTCGGTAAGAGCATTCGAGAATGACGGGAGCTGTAAGCCCTACATCTTCATTTATCATGGGTATATATTATATGTTCACATCTTCCGTGCAAAAATGCCTTGTTATGAGACAAAATCTAAACTCGCTAAATAGCTATTGAAAACAAGTGTCATTTATTATCAGCCATTAGCGCTTCAATTTCATCGACTTCTTTAGGTGCTGCTTCAGTGAGCACTTCATTCCCTGTTTTAGTGACGAGAACATCATCTTCAATTCGAATGCCGATAAAATGCCATTTTTTATCAATATGCTTAGGATTGCGAATATATAATCCCGGCTCAACCGTCAGTACCATACCTGGCTCAAGTACTCGCCATTCACCACCGACCTTATAGTCACCGACATCATGAACATCCATGCCAAGCCAATGGCCTGTGCGATGCATATAAAACTCACGATATTTTTCTTCTTTAATGAGTATTTCAAGATTGCCTTTTAATAAGCCAATATCTAATAGACCTTGTGTAATAACTCGAATAGCAGCTTCATGGGGCTGATTCCAATGATTGCTGGGTTTAACTTCTGCAATAGCGGCCTTTTGTGCCTCTAATACAATGTTATATAAGGTTTTTTGGCACGCAGTGAACTTACCATTGACGGGGAAAGTACGCGTGATATCGGCGGCATAATAATCGTATTCAGCACCGGCATCGATTAATAAGAGATCATTGTTTTTTAATTTATGATTATTCTCGATATAGTGAAGAATACAGCCATTTTCACCACCACCGACGATAGAGGGATAAGCGGGGGAGCGACAATCATTTTTCATGAACTCATGAATGATTTCGGCTTCAACTTGATATTCCCACTTGCCCACTTGAGTGAATTGCATGGCACGAATATGAGCATCAGTTGAAACCTTAGCAGCAGTTCGCATGGCTTTGATTTCTGCACCACTTTTATATAAGCGTAGCTCGTTTAGGCTATGTTCTAATTCAATGATTTCAGTGGGAGAATGCATACCTTGGCGCGAGGCATTACGCAGGTGATTGAGCCAGCCCACCATTCTTTGGTCAAACGTGGGGACATTGCCCATGGTGTAATAGACTTTCTCTTTACCTTCTAATAAGCCAGACAAGATGTCATCAAGATCAGAAATCGGATAAGAATCATCAGCACCAAAGGTGTCAACCGCGCCTTCTTGCCCTGCACGATAACCATCCCAAATTTCTTTTGATAGATCACGCTCGCGGCAAAATAATAAATATTCACCATGTGGGCGACCGGGGATGATCACAATAACAGCATCAGGTTCATCAAAACCGCTAAGATAATGAAAACTACTGTCACTGCGATAAATATAATCAACATCACGGTTACGGTTGGCAACGGGGACGCTAGGCAAAACAGCGATGCTATTAGGGCCCATTAGGTCAATTAAGTGTTGTCGACGCTTTGCAAATTCTTTTGTATTCATATGCTTTATTTAACTATAAATATTAATGTTCTGTTGGTGAGTCTGGTGCTTCTAATGGTTGAAGTTCACCGAATAATAAGAATAATCCCATTCGAAGGTATTCAACCAGCTCTTCAAAGTTACTTTCATCTTCACTGTCATCTGATTCTTCAGAACTAATCTGACTAATACCGATAACGTCACTAATATATTCTTTACAGTCATCTGATAACTCAGTGTCATCCGTTAGACCAGAAGCACCAAGGCCAAAGATCAGTCCATTACACCACTGTGTCATGGCATAGATGCGTGATGCGATAGGTGCATCATCTTCTGGCAAATCGAGTTGAAGATCGAAGTCGAGACTATTTAAAGCTTGGATAGTGTCATCAAATAATGCTGTTAAATCTAAAATCTCATCGTCATCGGGATGAAAGTCTTCAAAAATACTTTTATACCATTCTGAGCGGCTTGCTTGAGAATTTAAGCACAATAATCCGCATAATGCGCCTTGTAATTCAGCAGTACTTGAAGGGCCATCACCTTCTGAATTTTCAGGTGAGAGAGAAGGAAAATACAATTCAGACATGATGATACAACCTATATTTAAAAAATAGTTTAAGACAATTGTTGACCCAATCACGTGGGCACGCTTATAGTTAGACTTTATTTTCGCACACTAAGAACTCATATTAATGGAAAAAGATGCGATCGAACAATTAGAACTGCAAGTAGATGA
>WTAY01000169.1 GCA_013139345.1 Methylophaga sp.
TTACAGCTTGACCTTCTGCTAATGATTTGAAACCATCAGCTTGGATTGCGCTGTGATGTACGAATACATCAGGACCATTTGCTTGCTCGATAAAACCGAAACCTTTTGCATCGTTGAACCATTTAACGGTTCCAGTAACTTGCTCTGCCATAACTAACCTCTATACTTATACTTGTTTTATTAAAAATTTATTCAGCTACAAAATCTGCTGGTGGTGCAGAACCTTCGCCAAAGAAAAACTTTTCTAGTTCTTCTTTAAGAAACTGTTGTGACTTAGGATCTGCCAATGATAATCGATTTTCATTGATTAACATTGTTTGTTGGCCCAACCACATTTGCCATGCCTCTTTCGAGACCGACCCATAGATCTTTTTGCCAAGCTCACCAGGATAGGGTGGAAAGTCCAACCCATCAGCTTCTTTTTGCAGTTTAACACAATGGACAGTATTTGCCATTATTCCCTCAATTTAGCTAATGATTTTAAGAATGTTTTTACTGGCGCGGGTAATCCGAGCTGTAAAGCATCACTTATTTTATACCAACTAGCACTATTATTCTCACTAATATTATTGCTTGAATGATTTACAGCTATTATGTGTGGAGATATATCTAATTTGAAGTGACTAAAAACATGTTTAAAGCTAGGTGCTGCAGTAATTTCCGTTATATTTGTCTGGAATTTATCCGAGCAGTATTCAGCTACTTTTTCTAAGGGTTCTAGCTCAGGAAAGCTCCATAATCCACCCCATATACCGGAGTTTGGCCGCTGCTCCAAGAGTATTTTTCCATCACTTAATTGCATAATTAGCCAATTTGTTTTGCGAAGAGGTATTATTTTCTTAGGTTTGGCTTCTGGGTAGTTTTGCGGAATACCGTATTGAAATGCCTGACAACCTTCTTGTAATGGACAATTTTCACATTTCGGCTTGCTACGAGTACACACCGTTGCTCCTAAATCCATTTGAGCTTGGATAAAATGTGCAATGCGTTCTGCTGGTAATAATGTTTCAGCAAGTTGCCATAGTTGATTTTCAACCTGTTTCTTCCCTGGCCAACCAGAAACCCTATTGTAGCGAGCTAAAACTCGTTTCACATTACCATCAAGAATGGCAAAATGTTGCTGATGAGCTAATGTCATTATTGCTCCAGCAGTTGAGCGGCCAATACCGGGTAATGCAATTAACTTATCTAAACCTTTGGGCAGTTCACCATTGTGTTGCTCGACAATAATATTTGCAGCTTTGTGCAGATTCCTAGCTCGGGCGTAATAACCGAGCCCTGTCCATTGGGCGAGTACATCATCAATAGAAGCATTGGCTAAGGAAGTGAGGTTGGGATAGTTTTTGATAAAACGCTGATAGTAAGGGATAACAGTACTCACTTGAGTCTGTTGTAGCATAATCTCTGAGAGCCAAACATTATAAGGACTTGGAGATTGTTGCCAAGGCAAGCCTTTGCGACCATGCAGGTCAAACCATGTTAATAATTGAGAGCTGAAATTCATTGGGTATCTATTGAATATCACCTGTAGCATCCATTACTACAGGTGATATTGGTTTATTTAGAAGAAACTTCTTAGTTTATCTTTAAGTGCATCTTTTGCTTGATCTTCAATTGACTTCGCAGGAGCAGCTTCTTGAGCTGGCTCTGTTACAGATTCGTCAGTCGTGTTTTCAGCTGGAGCAGGTTCACTTTCTTGATTACCAAGAACACCGCCTAATAATCCACCTAAGTCAGCACCCAACTTTTCTTTCAATTTATCAGTTGCTTTTGCTTTTATTTCTTCTGTGGCTTTCGCTTTAAGCATGCTTGCTAGGTCGACCGTTGGTTTTGGGTTGTCAAAAGTACCAGTAATTTTGACGGGGATCGTTAAGCCTTTTAGATCATCCAAGGCTGCACTACCTTGACCTTTTGATGTGCCAACAATAGCAACTTTGAGAGCATAATTGATATTTTCTTTGGGTAAGTCGACCGTTCCTGCACCATTAATGCGTAATAGTGGTGCCATTGTTATAAAGTCTTGATTATTAATAATGCCATTTTTGACGGTAAAGCTTCCAGAGAGACTAGAGAAATCTGTTTGTAATGGCTCATCAGACGGAGGTAGGCTTTCTCCTTTAAAGGCTGCTTTTGCTTTACGAATACTTTCGGCGATATTGACACCTTTGAGTGCACCATCAGTAAATGAAAGTTTGCCGTTACCACTTAATGTTTGTTTGATTTGATCAACAGTGGCACCACTACCTACTAACTTTACATTAGCATTAACCTGCCCTGATATTTTGTCATCACCACTAAGATCTTTAAGTAAAGGGCCTGCTTGAACTCCTTTTAGGTTTTCATCAATAGATAGTTTTAGTGTTTTACCTCGGGCATCTAAGTTCACATTACCTTTATATTGGCCCTGATACAGGTTTGCACTCATGGGGTTTAGTTTTATTAAGCCCTTGCCAGCATTAATTTCCACATGAATTTTTTCACTATGCATTCCACTGATTTTTAATTTACCAATATCAAGGGTTCCTTTGGCATTAACTTGTCTTAATGTTTCTAGTGGAAGTTGGCTTGCACCTGCTGCAGCGGCAGAGGCGGGAGGTGCTACTTGGTCTTTACTTGCTGGTGGCAAATAACGATCTGCATCAATGTCATCTAATACTAGTTTGAAACTGAGAGCAGGATTGGCAAAGTTATTGACCGCAAATTGACCACTTAATTTACTCTGGTCAAGAGTAATATCGAGTTGTTTCGCATTAAAGTGTTTGCTTGAAGCAGAAAAGTCCGTGTTCAACTGAACCAATTCTAATGTACTACCGTCTGTCATCGGCGGTAGCTCTATAGCAAGTCGGTTAGCGAGTTGACGTAAATTAAAGGGTTGAATCTTTATTTCACCTACAACATTAGGATTGTCTGAAAGGAGCTTGCTCACATTAATATTACTGTTAATCAGAAAATCATGAACAGTTACAAGTACGTTAGATAGTGTCAGTGTTTCTTGTTGTAAGTCAGCTGAAATATCAGTTGTTACTTTGAGATCGGCTTTGCCCCCAGGTAGAGCAGGATCAATAAGCTCTGCGGTTAAGTTCAGTGCATTTAATGATGTTTGTTGATTTTTAAGGTTACTTATAATGTTGGCAGATAATGTAGCATCAATTGATTGTTGCTCTTTATTTACCTTAGCGACCAATGATAAGTCATCAATTGATACGATCTGCTTCACCATATCAGCATCAATATCACCACTTAAAGTGATATCGGCTTTTGAGAAGGGTAGATCTTGTCCTTCTGCTAGCGTCGTAAAGTTAAGATCTGTTAATGCATAATGCTGATTTT
>WTAY01000144.1 GCA_013139345.1 Methylophaga sp.
ACCTGGCCTTTTGTCTGATTGACGGCTTGCCAAATCTGGGCTGACTCGGCACTGAGGCCTTGGTAAACCTGGTGCGCCGCTGTTTGCTTCATGTCCCAGTTGCGTTTGGCGCCGAATCGCTTTTTAATGTAAAAGCAATAAGTTCTTGCTGTAATTGCCTGTGCCTTGAGCGCCTCCGGCTCCCAGTAGCCGGGCATCTCGGCGCCTACGACGCCGGCTAAATATGGCTCGGGCGGCACCATATTAATCACATCGAAGGAATTGCCGTCAGGATTGACTATAAGCCTTAACTTGCCGCGATAATCTTTATCGTTCAGGCTGAAGATGTATGGATCGTCGGGGAAGATGATGACCTTTTCGTTTGCGAAGGTAAAGAACTCACCTTTAGGTTCAATCACCAACATATCATCGCCTTTAAATACATTTTGATATGCAGTTAAACGACGATAAAATGAATAGAAATCACTATTTTGGCTGTATGCTTGAGCATAAATATCAGTAGCTTGTGCATCACCATTACCACGAAGCTCTTCAGCAGTTTTTTGAGCTTCCGCTAGTAAAATAGTGCGTTGGCGATCTGCATCAGAACGAATCTTCTCCGCTTCTTCAGCACCTTGAGAACGAAGTTCTTTTGCAACACGCTCACGCTCAGCTTCCATACGCGTATAAACAGAACTACTCACTTCAGAAGGTAAATCAATACGTTTAATGCGAACATTAACAATATTAATACCAAATTCTGCAGCTGTTATATTCGCCGCTGCAAGAATTGTTTCAATCATGGTGATTCTATCACCAGATACAAGTTCTTGAATGGTACGTTTACCAAACTCAGCACGTAGTCCATCTTTAACGATTTGTGATAAACGTTGCTTAGCACGTTCTTCATTACCCGCCATTGATGTAAAGTATTTTGCTGGATCAATAATATGCCACAAGATAAACGAATCAACTTGTACGTTTTTCTTTTCACCCGTCAAAAACCGTGTTGGTGTTTCATCAAGTGTTAGAATTCGGCCATCAAAGCGACGAACTTCATTCACAAAAGGTACTTTAAACTGAATCCCTGGCATATAATCTGAACGTTCAATTTGCCCTAATCGAAGCAATAAAACACGCTCACGTTGATCAACGAAAAATATGGACGAACTAATAATAATAAAAGCTAAAAAGCCAAGGAAAATAAGTGTATTTAGACGTGAAGACATATTAACGGCCCCCTCTGCTACGTGCATCAAATGTTGAGGAAGTAGAACTCTGTGATGATGTTCCAGTAGAAGGATAGGCAGTCATATTACTCAAATCAATTCGAGTTGGCGATACGGATGCTGAACCACGCATTCTATCTAACGGTAAATAAAGCACATTATTACTGTCTTTAGAAACATCAACCAAAACCTTCTGGCTTCGGCTATAAACAGATTCCATTGTATCTAGGTACAAACGTTCTTTGGTAATCTTAGGTGCTTTTTCATACTCAGCCATTACTTGTAAAAAACGACTTGTTTCACCTTCTGCTTTTGCCATAATTTGGCTCTTATATGCTTCCGCTTCTTGAACTAAACGGAACGAAGCACCACGCGCTCTTGGTACCACACTATTTGCATACGCTTCAGCTTCATTCTTCTGACGTACTTTGTCTTCACGTGCTTTTACAGCATCAGCGAAAGCTGCTTGAACTTGCTCAGGTGGTTGTACATCTTGCATGTTCACACTGGTAATTTCTAAGCCCGTTTCTAATTTGTCTAACATGCCTTGTAATAGCGCTTCCGTTTCACTCACAATGGCACTACGACCTTCTGTTAACACAAAGTCCATATCTGATTTACCAACCGTCTCACGGATAGCACTTTCAGTCATTTGACGTAATGTTAAATCTGCGTTTCGAACATTAAATAAGTACATCGAAGCATCTTTAATACGATATTGCACCGCAATTTTAAGATCAACGATATTCTCATCTTTAGTTAACATTAATGATTCAGAATGGATATTACTTCCCGCTCTACCACCTGTTGAGCGGTAACCAATTTCAGCATTACGAATTTGCTGAACATCAACCACTTCTACTTTCTCAATTGGAAACGGAATATGCCAATGCGGTCCTGATTGCGTCGATTCACTATAAGCACCAAAACGAAGAACAACACCCTCTTCAGCAGGTTCAACAATATAGATTCCAGAAAATAACCATACGACTAAAATAACAGCAGCAATAAGTCCTAAACCTAATGAACCACCATTACCATCAGATGACTTATTTTCATCAGACGATTTACCACCACCACCAAACAAGCCGCCTAATTTATTTTGTAAATTACGAACGACATCATCAAGATCAGGCGGACCATCATTACCACGGTCACCCCAAGGGTCTTTATCACCTTTACCAGGTTCATTCCAAGCCATTTAGCTCTCCAACATGAGATTTAAAAATTCAAACATGCCTATTTTACGGACATCGCGAGCATTAGGGAATAGTTAATATGAGTAAATCATTCGAGAATGCAGGAACAACTACAATTGTTAGCGGTGTTTTCTCACTCAGAAGCTTTCTAAATCTGTAGATTTCGCTAATGCCACGTCCTGTTCAGGGAAGTATTCTTTTAATGCTATTCGCAATAAATCTAAACCTTCTCCTGTTTGGGCTGATAACCAAACACGTACTATTTTTCCATTTTCATCACGATCTAACCGCGGTTTGTGATCTTCAAGTTGATCAATTTTATTACAGATTACTAATTGCGGTACTTCATCAGCACCTATATGCTCCAATACCGAGTTAACATGACGCATTAAATCATCTCGGTTTTCAGCCCCAGCTTCAACAATATGAAGTAATAGTTCTGCATCACGTGTTTCTTCTAATGTAGAGCTAAATGATTCAACCAAATCGTGCGGTAAGTTTCTGATAAATCCTACTGTATCAGCCATAACTAAAGGCTGAGTTCCTTCAAGTTTCATTCTTCTTAAGGTTGGGTCTAGTGTGGCGAACAAACGGTTATCTGCATACACGTCTGCTGAGGTCAGTTTATTAAACAATGTCGACTTGCCCATATTGGTATAGCCAACCAATGAGACTACCGACACATCACTCCGCTGACGAGAGCGACGCCCTTGACTCCGTTGAGATTGCACTTTTCCCAAACGTTTTTTAAGAGACTTAATACGTTGTCCTAATAAACGACGATCCGTTTCTAGTTGAGTTTCACCCGGTCCTCGCATTCCGATACCACCTTTTTGTCTTTCAAGGTGAGTCCAGCCTCGTACAAGGCGAGTTGATAAATGCTTAAGCTGTGCTAATTCAACTTGGAGTTTACCTTCATGTGAGCGAGCACGACGAGCGAAGATATCTAAAATCAAACCCGTACGACCAATAACTCGACATTCTAACTTAGCCTCAATATTACGTTCTTGGCTTGGAGATAAGTCATGGTTAAACATCACTAATGCCGCATTATGAGCAAGCACTTCTTGATGAATTTCATCTATCTTACCTTTTCCTGCAAAAAATTTAGGATCTGGACGTTGGCGATTGCCATGAACGATAGTTGCAACTTTTGCATTAGTTGAGTTTACTAATTCGATAAACTCCTGTTCCACATCAGCAAAATCAGGGTCACGAAAATTCAGATGTACTAGTACTACCGCTTCTTTCTCTGAGGAATCATCAAAGGCGGCATGGGTGGTAGGGCGATCAAACAGTTCCATAGATGTCTCTAGTCTTCATTAAATGTCACATTACGGGAAGGTACTATTGTTGAAATCGCATGCTTATATACCATTTGATTAACGGAGTTTTTTAAAAGGATGACAAACTGATCAAATGAATCAATTTGCCCCTGAAGTTTAATACCATTCATTAAATAGATTGATACTTCGACGTTTTCACGACGTAATGCATTTAAAAATGGGTCTTGTAATGATTGTGCTTTAGCCATATAACACTCCAATTTATTATTATTATTTTAAGGACTATTCGATTACTACAACAGTCACTTTATCATTAATTCTGGACATTGATCAGCTATAAATCGAAGTACATCATCAGTGGGCAATCCAGCACCACTATCAAACCATACCCCATCATCTTGTGCTCGTAACCACGTTAATTGTCGTTTTGCCATCTGTCTCGTTGCAATGACCGCTTTTTCAACGAATGTATCTTGATCATATTCATCAGACAAATATGCCCAAGCTTGGCGATAGCCTACTGCACGAATTGCTGGTAAATTAGAATGACAGTTTTTGTTTTCAAATAGAATTTTCACTTCATCAATAAATCCATTTTCCATCATAAGTTTATAACGAGCTTCTATTCTTTGATGTAAAACACGTCGTTCAAATGGACTTAGAATTATTTTAATAATGCGATATGGAAGTGAATCCTCCTTTGTAACAGTTAGCTCTGTTAATGACTTTCCTGTTATTTCATAAACTTCTAGGGCACGTTGTAAACGTTGCGGGTCATTAACATGTATTCTTTTGGCTGATACAGGATCGACCTTAGCAAGACGTGCATGCAAATGAGCCAAACCATATTGCTCAGCTTCAATCTCTAACTGTTCTCTAATCTTACTATCTGCCGCAGGTAAATCAGAAAGGCCTTGCTGAAGCGCTTTGAAATAAAGCATCGTTCCGCCTACTAATAGTGGTATTTTTCCTCTACCTGTAATATCTTTCATCAACTCTAAGGCATCTTGACGAAATTCACCAACAGAATAACTTTCTGTTGGATCGATAATATCGACTAAATGATGAGGATATTGTTGTAAGACTTCAGCTTCAGGTTTAGCGGTACCAATATCCATTCCACGATAAACAAGTGCAGAATCAACACTAATAATTTCTACTGGATAGTGTTTAGCAATCTCAATAGCTAAATCAGTTTTTCCAGCTGCCGTCGGCCCCATAATAAATAGAGCCGGCGGTAAGGTTGATTTTGAGACGTCCTCTATCAACCTTGTTTCATCATGTCATAAAACTCTGCATTTGTTTTTGTAGTTTTAATGCGATCCATTAAGAATTCCATTGCTTGAATAGGATCCATAGGGGCAAGAAGTTTGCGTAAAACCCAAAGTTTATGAAGATCATCAGCAGGTGTAAGAAGGTCTTCTTTACGTGTACCTGAACGCGTCACATTAATAGCTGGATAAATACGACGATCAGCCAATTTACGTTCAAGTTGTAATTCCATATTACCTGTACCTTTGAATTCCTCAAAGATAACTTCATCCATACGTGAACC
>WTAY01000173.1 GCA_013139345.1 Methylophaga sp.
ATAATTAAGAATTAGGAAAGAAGATGCCAAGAAGAAGGGTTGTTGCCAAACGCGAAGTATTACCAGATCCAAAGTTTCATAACATTGGTTTAGCAAAATTTATCAATGTCATCATGAAAGATGGTAAAAAATCAATTGCTGAAAAAATTGCATATGATGCATTAGATTCAGTTGCTGAAAGCAAAGGTTCAAATGGTTTAGAAATATTCCAACAAGCATTAGATAATATTCAACCAATGGTTGAGGTTAAATCTCGCCGTGTGGGTGGTGCTACATACCAAGTGCCTGTAGAAGTGCGTCCTGAACGTCGCGTTGCTTTAGCAATGCGTTGGTTGTCAGAAGCGGCTCGCAAGCGTGGTGAAAAATCTATGGCTATGCGTTTAGCAGGCGAGCTTGGCGATGCATTTGATAGCAAAGGCAGCGCAGTTAAGAAGAAAGAAGATACGCATCGCATGGCTGATGCTAATAAGGCATTTTCTCACTTCCGTTTTTAAGCTTAAGGTCCTTCGGGGCCTTTTGTATGTTCCATCCAGTAACACCGTTCTTTAACAATATTTATTAACTTATAGAGTACCGATTGTGGCGCGAAGCACACCTATAGAACGATACCGTAATATCGGTATCATGGCTCATATTGACGCGGGTAAAACTACGACAACTGAGCGCGTGTTGTTTTACTCCGGTGTCTCTCACAAGATCGGTGAAGTTCATGATGGTGCCGCCACCATGGACTGGATGGAGCAAGAACAAGAGCGTGGAATTACTATCACCTCTGCCGCAACTACATGTTTTTGGTCTGGAATGGATAAGCAGTTTCCAGAACATCGAATAAACATTATTGATACTCCAGGTCACGTTGACTTCACTATTGAAGTTGAGCGATCTTTGCGTGTTTTAGATGGAGCTGTTGCAGTTTTCTGTGCAGTCGGTGGTGTTGAGCCGCAATCTGAAACCGTATGGCGACAAGCTAATAAATATAAAGTACCCCGCATGGCATTCATTAATAAGATGGATCGCTCAGGTGCAGACTTCCTCCGTGTAATCGAACAAATCAAAGACCGATTGGGTGCTAGCCCAGTTCCGATGCAATTACCTATTGGTGCTGAAGAGGAATTTGAAGGCTTAGTTGATCTTGTTCGCATGAAAGCAATCTATTGGAATGACACTGACTTAGGTGTTACCTATGAAGCACGTGATATAGCTGCGAATATGTTTGATGAATGTGAAATGTACAGAGAACAACTTGTTGAAGCAGCAGCTGAAGCAAACGAAGAGTTAATGGATAAATATTTGGAGGCTGGTGAGCTTTCAGTGCAAGAGATTAAAGAGGGTATCCGTCTTCAAACTCTAGCAAATCAAATTGTACCTACTTTCTGTGGTTCAGCTTTCAAAAATAAAGGTGTTCAAGCAATGCTTGATGCCGTTGTAGAATACATGCCATCTCCGATGGATGTACCTGCAATTACAGGACTATTAGATGATAAAAATGAATCTGAAAGTTCTCGTGTAGCAAGTGATGAGCAACCATTTGCTTCATTAGCATTTAAAATTGCCACAGACCCTTTTGTTGGCACATTAACATTCTTCCGAGTTTATTCTGGTGTCTTGAAGTCAGGTGATGCTGTCTACAATCCGATTAAAGGAAAGAAAGAACGTATTGGCCGCATTGTACAAATGCACAGTAATAGTCGTGAAGAAATATCTGAAGTACGCGCAGGTGATATTGCTGCAGCAATTGGCTTAAAAGATACCACTACTGGCGATACATTGTGCTCAATTAATGATGTGATTACATTAGAGCGTATGGAATTTCCAGAACCCGTTATTTCTGTAGCGATTGAACCTCGGACGCAAGCCGATCAAGAAAAGATGGGTATTGCACTTGGCAAATTAGCGAAAGAAGATCCTTCATTTAGAGTCTCTACAGACGAAGAGTCTGCACAAACAATTATTGCCGGAATGGGCGAGCTTCACCTTGATATTATTGTCGATCGATTGAAGCGTGAATTCAGTGTGGGTGCTAATGTAGGTGCTCCACAAGTAGCTTACCGTGAAACAATTCGTAAAACAGTTGAGGCCGAAGGTAAGTTTGTGCGCCAAAGTGGTGGCAAAGGTCAGTACGGACATGTTTGGTTGCGTTTAGAGCCACAAGATGCAGGTGCGGGTTATGCCTTTGAGAATGCCATTGTAGGTGGAACAGTTCCTAAAGAGTTCATTACATCTGTAGATAAAGGTATACAAGAGCAGATGAAAAATGGTGTAATAGCTGGCTACCCAGTAGAAGATGTCAAGGTTACATTGTTTGATGGTTCTTATCATGATGTAGATTCAAATGAGATGGCGTTTAAAGTCGCTGGCTCACTTGGGTTTAGAAACGGTGCACTAGAGGCGAATCCTGCTCTCTTAGAGCCTGTGATGAAAATTGAGGTTGTTACCCCAGAAGATTATATGGGTGACGTGATGGGCGATTTAAATCGTCGTCGTGGCCTTGTAAGTGGGATGGAAGATTCGGCAGGCGGCAAGATTATTAATGCCGAAGTGCCATTGGCTGAGATGTTCGGCTATGCAACAGATTTGCGTTCTGCAACGCAGGGAAGAGCAACATACTCTATGGAGTTCTCTCGATATGCAGAAACACCGAATAATGTGACTGATGCAGTTGTCAGTAAAACAAGATAATAAATATATATATAGTTAAGTGAGGTAGGCAAAATGGCTAAAGAGAAATTTGAACGAAGTAAACCACATGTAAATGTGGGCACAATTGGTCACGTAGATCATGGTAAAACAACACTGACAGCGGCAATTACAAAAGTAATGGCAGAAGCTCAAGGTGGTGAATCTAAGTCTTTTGCTGATATCGATAACGCGCCAGAAG
>WTAY01000145.1 GCA_013139345.1 Methylophaga sp.
ATTGCTGCACTGAGTGTTTCTTGAGGTAGTGCAACACCTGCACCCGCCATTCCTCGAGACTTTATTCCGTAACCATGTGCTAGGTAGCCATTGGTAGAAAATGCTGGAGAGATAAACGTAGCGAGTAAGCCTGCTAATATAAGTTGACGTAAAAACTGCATGGGTGTGAATGCCGATTAAATGAATAAAGCGCGCAATTTTACCCGAAATACAGTTATATTAGTATTTAATTGTTAATACTAAGTGTCGGTTTAACAACAATTTAATGTGCTTGTTCCCAGTTGTCTCCAGTATCGATCCCAACTTCTAATGGCACATCAAGTTGTGCTGCATTCATCATAAACTGCTCAATTTTTTCTTTAGCAGCTTCAATTTGATCTAAAGGCACTTCAAATACCAGTTCATCATGCACTTGCATAATCATACGAATTGGCGAGTTTTCAGACTGTAACCATTGATGAATATCAATCATTGCACGTTTAATAATATCGGCAGCAGTTCCTTGCATTGGCGCATTGATTGCGGTGCGTTCGGCATATTGACGGCGCATGCCATTACTAGATGTAATTTCAGGTAGGAATAGGCGACGACCAAATAGAGTTTCGACATAACCATCGAGTTTTGCTTGGTCACGCGTGCTATCCATATACTGTTTTACACCGGGGTAGCGGTCAAAATAGGCGGTCATATAGTCTGCCGCTTGATGACGTTCGATACCCAATTGTTTTGATAGCCCATGAGCAGACATGCCGTAAATCAAACCAAAGTTGATCGCTTTAGCACTACGACGTTGATCGGTTGTAACATCTTCTAATGAAACGCTAAATATCTCTGATGCAGTATGGCGGTGAATATCTTCTCCGGCAGAAAACGCCTTGAGCAAGCTTTCATCTTGTGACAAGTGCGCCATGATGCGTAATTCGATTTGTGAATAATCGGCAGCAAGTAAGATATAGCCTTCTGGTGCAACAAAGGCTTCACGAATACGTCGGCCTTCTTCACTACGAATAGGAATATTTTGTAAATTTGGATCAGAAGAGGATAAGCGACCAGTTGCAGTCACTGCTTGATGATACGATGTATGAACACGTCCTGTTGCTCGGTTAACCTGCTCTGGCAGGCGATCGGTATAGGTTGATTTGAGTTTACTTAAACTGCGGTATTTCATAATCACTTGCGGCAGTTCATAACCATCATCTGCAAGTTCTTGTAACACTGATTCAGCCGTTGAGGGTTGGCCTTTTGGCGTTTTCTTTAAAATAGGCAGTTCTAGTTTCTCGAATAGAATTGCGCCCAACTGTTTTGGGGAGCCGAGATTAAATTCTTCACCAGCAATACCAAAGGCCTGTTGTTCGAGTTTATCGATCTTATGGCCTAATTCATCACTTTGTTGTTGTAGCATCCAAATATCAATATTAACGCCATTACGTTCAAGATGATTGATGGCTGGTAATAGTGGCATTTCAAGGTCGGTATAGACTTTTTCTAGTTCTGGAATAGCTTGAAGTTGAGGCCATAATGTTTGGTGGAGTTGCAAGGTGATATCTGCATCTTCTGCTGCATACGGTGAGGCTTGTTCAAGATCAATTTGATTGAAGGTAAGTTGTTTTTTGCCTTTACCGGCAATATCTTCAAAATGAATGGTACTTCTATTAAGATATTTTTCAGCTAATGAATCCATATCATGACGCGTTGCGGTGCTATCTAAGACATACGATTGCAACATCGTGTCATGCTGAATGCCTTGTAGGTCAATGCCATGATTGAGCAAAATATGGCGGTCGTATTTTAGGTTTTGGCCCACCTTATTTTGAGTTGGGTCTTCTAATAAAGGTTTGAATAAGGCGAGCACATGATCGATGTTTAATTGTTCAGGTGCACCGAGATAGTCATGCGTTAGCGGGAGGTAAGCCGCTTCACCTGCTTTGACTGCAAATGATAAACCAACAATACGGGCATCAAGATAATTCAGGCTGGTGGTTTCAGTATCAAAGGCAAATAGGTCAGATTGTTTTAATACTGTTAGCCAATGTTGCAGACGTTCTTCAGTCAAAATCGTTTCGTAATGTTGTTCTGTTGGCGCTGCTGGTGGCGTAAATGGTATTTGTTCAGCTTGTGGCTGGATATCATCACTTGCCCTAGTACTTGCTTGAACCAGTTCTTTGGTCCATGTTTTGAATTCAAAGTTTTTGAACAAATCTAATAGGGCAGTAGTGTCTTGAGGTTTTAGTTGCAGGCTTGTTGGAGTGTCATCCAATGGAACATCGAGCTTAATGGTGGCGAGTTGATATGACAGTGGCAGGTCTGCGGCTGCTTCACGCAATTTTTCGCCCATCTTGCCTTTAACATCACCCGCATTAGCAATAACACCTTCTAATGAATCATATTTCTGTAATAATTTGGTTGCCGTTTTAGGCCCAACACTCGGCACACCAGGGATGTTATCTACTTTATCGCCCATCAATGCGAGGTAATCGATAATGCGATTAGGTGCGATGCCGTATTTATCTTGTATCGCCTGAATATCGGTTGCGGTATTGCTCATGGTGTTAATTAAAGTCACATGTTCATTGACCAATTGCGCCATGTCTTTATCACCGGTTGAGATAACTGTCTCTATTTTTAACTCGGTAGCTTGGTGGGCTAAGGTGCCAATAACATCATCTGCTTCAACACCTTCAACCATCAATAGGGGAAATCCCATTGCTCGAACTACATCATGTAATGGTTCGATCTGTTCGCGCAAATCATCCGGCATCGGTGGGCGAGTTGCCTTGTATTCTGGATACATATCATTGCGAAAAGTCTTACCTTTAGCATCAAAAACAACAGCAACGAGTTCTGGTTTGTAATCTCGTAATAATCTACGCAACATATTAACAACACCATAGATAGCCCCAGTTGCTAACCCCTCGGCATTAGTCAATGGTGGCATGGCATGATAGGCGCGATAGAGATAAGACGAGCCATCAACGAGGATAAACGGTGCAGTTGAATTCATAAGAGTGTTATTACGTTAGTTAGGTATTAATTTGATGCTTTAATCATCGTATTGGAAATGCTATCTTTAGCGAACTTATTTCGGAGTACGACCATGTTTTATAAAACACCTTTCTCGTCTATTGTATGCGCTGTAGCATTAATTATGTCAGCTAATGTTTTTGCAGCTGGTGATATTGCTCAACCTCCTGTTCTTCCTGAGCCACTAATGGATGGTGAAAGTATTGAGCCTGAAATCAATATCATCCTAAAAGAAGACCGTAAAATTGAAGAGTATCGAGTTAATGGTCAGCTTTATATGATTAAAGTGACGCCAACCGTTGGCGCGCCATATTACTTTATGGATACCGATGGCGATGGTTCGTTAGAATCGCAACAACATGAGCTATCAGGTCACTTAGTGCCTAATTGGATTTTGCTTCAGTGGTAAGCCCACACATTTAGGTTCAAGTTTATATGTCAGTTTATACAGAAGTCGGGCGCGGTGAATTAGTTGCGTTCTTAAGCGATTATGCCGTGGGTGAATTAGTGTCTTATGACGGCATTAGTGATGGCATTGAAAATACTAATTATTTTGTGAATACAGAGCAAGGCCAGTTTGTACTGACCTTGTTTGAACAGCATGAATTTGATGAGTTAGGTTATTTCCTTGAAGTGATGACCTTTTTCTATCAACACGATATTCCTTCAGCGCATCCTGCCGCAGATAAACAAGGTCGATATCTTAAAACCTTATGTAGTCGCCCTGCGGCACTCGTGATGCGACTTTCTGGTCGAGGTGTTAATTCTGTTGCAACGCTGGCACAGTGCCAAGAAATTGGTGCGGTGTTGGGGAAAATGCATATTGCTGGACAGGCATTCAAACCTCAACGAACAACAGAACGTGGACCTGATTGGCGGCAAAATATGGCCAGTACGGTACTGCCATTATTAGATTCACCATCAGCTGAATTATTAAAAGATGAGCTAGTATTTCAAGCCGATTATGCCAATTTAGACTTGCCTTTTGGTGTGACACATTCAGATTTATTCCGTGACAATGCCTTGTTTGAAGGTGATGAACTAAAAGGCATTATTGATTTCTATTATGCCTGTGATGAATACCTACTTTATGATTTAGCTGTTGCAGTGAATGATTGGTGTGTAGATGACAGTGGTTTAATTGATTCAGAACGTTATCAGGCGTTAATGTCTGCATATAGTCAGCAACGTCCACTGACTGATATGGAACAAGGTAGCTTTAATCTGGTTTTACGTGCCGCTGCATTACGCTTTTGGTTATCACGATTACAAGACAAGCTTTTCCCTCGGGAAGGTGAATTAACGCAAATTAAAAACCCGGATGCATTCTTGAAGATCTTATCGCAGCACCGAGAGCTGTCACTTAGCTAAATGCGTGTTTTAATTATTAAGCTCACCTCTATGGGCGACTTAATGCATGCTTTGCCAGCTATTACTGATGCGGCAAATGCGATTCTGAATATTGAGTTTGACTGGGTTGTTGACCAAGCCTTTTCTGATGTGCCCTTATGGCATCCAAATGTAAAACGAGTGATTAAAACAGCTCACCGACAATGGCGAAAAGAGCCGGTGAAAGCATGGAAAGACGGTCGCCTGCCTAATTTTTATCGTCAACTCAATGAACATGATTACGATGTGGTTATTGATCTACAAAGTAACCTAAAAAGTGCGGTTGTTTCATGGCTGTCTAAAGGGAAAGTGCACGGCCTTGATAAAGACTGCTGCCGTGAGAAGCCTGCACACTGGGCTTATGATTATCGTTATACGGTAAATACCAAACAACACTCGATAGAGAAAATACGTGAGTTAATGGCGCAGGCGTTAAAGTATGGCTTGCCAGATGAAGCGCCTAATTACGGTGTTGATTTAAGTACATATGCATTGCCACAACTTGATTTTGAACTCCCTGAAAAGTATTTATTATTTGTGCATAATGCCAGTTGGATAACCAAGCTTTGGCCATTATCATCATGGCAAGCACTGGTTAAAAAGGCGGTTGAGCACGGTTACTCGGTATTATTGCCTTGTGGTAATGATGCAGAATTTCTACGCGCACAAGAGATTGCCAGTGTGAGTTCGCAAGCCTTTGCATTGCCAAGGCTTTCTTTGAATCATGTTGCTGCGATTACACAGAACGCAAAAGGTGCAGTATGTAGTGATACGGGTGTAGCTCATTTAGCAGCCGTTGCAGGCCTGCCAAGTGTCACACTTTATGGCGCAACCGATCCAAAATTAATTGGCACTTATGGCAAAAACCAACAGCATATTATCAGTGACCTTAAATGTTCCCCTTGTTATAAACGACAATGCCCACTAGAAAATTCATTAAATGGTGAACCCGTGTGCATGGATAAAATCACTGCTCACGCGGTGTGGGATAGACTAGAACCTCTTTTGCCCGCAAAATAGCACCATTCCGAACCCTAAATAAATAGAGTTGCCATAAACCGATGAAACAATCATTTCCAACATTCCATAATGCTCAGGTTTTAGTTATTGGCGATCTGATGCTTGATCGTTTTTATTACGGCAAAGCCAGTCGTATTTCACCTGAAGCACCTGTCCCAGTCGTTAATATTGAACGATTGGAAGATGTACCTGGTGGTGCAGCAAATGTTGCAATGAATATTGCTTCATTAGGTTCTACTTGCCAAATTAGTGGCATCACAGGGCAGGATAGTGCAGCAGAAACCTTGCAACAACGCTTGAATTCGGTTGGTGTCACCTGTGCATTTCACCAATCGGCGACAACCGGTACTATCATCAAACAACGTGTCATTAGCAATCATCAGCAGTTATTACGAATGGATTTTGAATCGGCTTTTGCCAATGATGAATGGACAGGCTTGCAAGCCCTAGTTGAGTCTGCGATGGCTGAAACATCTGTAATGGTATTGTCAGATTACAATAAAGGCACGCTCGCCGATCCTCAGTATTGGATTAATGTAGCAAAACAACATCAGGTCCCTGTTTTGGTTGATCCGAAAGGGGATGATTTTACAAAATATCGTGGTGCTGATTTGCTTACTCCCAATATGACTGAGTTTGAAGTGGTTGTTGGCAAAGTAACATCAGAAGCGGATTTGATAAATAAAGCCTTAGCGCTTATTGATGAGCTTGAACTCGGCGCTATCCTAATCACACGAAGTGAACATGGCATGTCTTTGATCCGTAAAGATCAGCCAGAGTTTCATTTGCCAGCCATAGCGAAAGAAGTGGCTGATGTGACAGGGGCCGGAGATACGGTTATTTCAACACTAGCCGCGACATTGGCTGCTGGTGAAGACATCGAAAAAGCAGTGACTTTGGCGAATGTTGCAGCCAGTATTGTTGTTAGTAAGTTAGGTACAGCAACAGTGAGTGGCCCTGAACTACAGGTTGAATATGAACGTCATCAAGGTAGTAATAATACGGATCATAGTATTGCTGGTGTAGTGACCGTTGAACAGTTAAAACTCGCAGTAGAACAAGCAAAACAGCGTGGCGAAAAAGTGGTATTCACTAATGGTTGTTTTGATATTTTACATGCAGGCCATGTGGCATATTTAGAGCAAGCACGAGCAGAGGGTGACCGACTTGTTCTGGCCATTAATACCGATGAATCTGTATCAAAATTAAAAGGCTCTGGTCGGCCTATAAATACAGCTAGTCGTCGTTTGGCTGTTTTAGCTGGTTTAGCATCGGTTGATTGGGTGACGTGTTTTGAGGGCGATACACCAGAAGATTTATTACGAGAGGTTCAGCCTGATATTTTAGTCAAAGGTGGAGACTATGATAAAAAAGGTGTTGTTGGTTGGGAGATTGTTGAGGGATATGGTGGGGAGGTTCGGGTGATGGGGATGACACCGAATTGTTCTACAACCGCTATTGTTGAGAAGATTAATAAGTCAAAGTAATAATTAAAAGTTATATTCAAGGGATTGGTAATGAACATTAAAGTGTGGGCGAAAGGGTTGATTGGTGGAGTTCTTGCTGCTGTTGTCATATATGGTTTCATTATATTTTGTATCGTAGAGTCTACGATCAATGAAACGGCTGCATTTGGCGATAGTTTTGGTGCCCTCACTTCATTATTTTCTGGTCTTGCATTCTCAGGATTAATTCTAACAATTTTGCTACAAAGAGAAGATCTTAATTTACAGAGACAGGAATTAAGCGAAACAAGAAATGAAATGAAGTTACAGAATTTTGAAACTACATTTTTTCAGATGCTTCGATTACATAATTCTATTGTTGAATCTATTGATATAAGAAAGAGAAGTGGTGAAAAAGGGCAAGTAGCGGTAATCCCCCCATTATTAATGGAGATCAATCGTAGAACTTTTTCTCTGTGTTAATTTTAATTTCTGAACTGGGGTGATACCACCAATTCCCATATTAGGTCGTTCGTTATTGTAAGTCCATAACC
>WTAY01000237.1 GCA_013139345.1 Methylophaga sp.
AGCGCTATCAGTGAGGTGTAATATGGCATTCGCTGTTAAGGTATTTTCCTTTACAGTTATTATTATAATTTATAAAGAGAGTAAATATTATGTGGACTACACCAGAATATTCAGATATGCGTTTCGGTTTTGAAGTAACAATGTACATCTGTAACCGTTAATAGCTGTTTTTGATGTATGCTCGGAGCCTGAATTTTCTTGGGCTTCGAGCATTTCTTTATTATCATTATTAAATCAGAGTATTTTGGAACTCAGAACACTCTGATTTAATCGTGACTCAACGGAATTAATTATTTATGTATGTACATGTTTTAGGTTCAGGTGCTGGTGGTGGATTTCCACAGTGGAATTGTAACTGTGTGAATTGTAAGGGCGTTCGTGATGGCTCTATCAAGGCAACGCCTCGCACACAGTCTTCAATTGCAGTAAGTGCTAATGGTGATGACTGGATTTTATTTAATACTTCGCCAGATATTAAGAAACAAATGGATGACTTTCCTGCATTTCAGCCAGGAAGAAAAGTGCGCGACACTGCGATTGCTGCCATTGTAATTGTTGATGCACAAATTGATCACTCAACGGGTATTTTAATGTTGCGTGAACACATTGAACCATGGGATGTATATTGCACTGAAGCGGTTCATGAAGATTTAACCAATGGTTTCCCAGTGTTTAGTATTTTAGAGCATTTCCGTGGGGTGAATTGGCATGAGATTTCTACTGATGAAAGAACATTCACTATTCCTAAAGCAGAAGGTTTAGTATTTACTGCTGTGCCACTTAAAAGTGAGGCTCCTCCATATTCTCCACACCGTCACAATACGGTTCCTGGCGATAATATCGGCATGAGAATTGAAGATACTCGTACGGGCAAAGTGTTGTTCTATGCGCCAGGTTTGGGTGTGGTTGAAGAGCATGTTGTTGACTATATGTCGAACTCTGATTGTGTATTAGTAGACGGCACAGTTTGGACTGATGATGAGATGTCACATGAAGGCATCAGTGACAAACGCGCCCAAGAAATGGGCCATTTAGATCAGTCTAGTAAAGGTGGCATTATGGATATTTTGAATGCTATGGAGCGTCCAAGAAAGATTTTGATCCACATTAATAATACCAACCCAATTTTAAATGAAGAATCTCCACAACGTAAGATACTGGATGATGCAGGAATTGAGGTTTCATACGACGGAATGGATATTGAGCTTTAGGCTCAAGGTCAAACAAAATAAATTACGAAGGAAATAGCATGTCAGAAGAATTAACACCTTGGTCACGCGAAGAATTTGAACAAGTATTACGTGCAAAGGAAGAGCTTTATCATATTCGTCATCCTTTACATGTAAAAATGCATTCTGGTGAAATGACGAAAGAACAAATACAAGGGTGGGTAGCGAATCGTTTTTATTATCAAACGGCTATTCCAGTGAAAGACGCTGCAATTATGGCGAATTGTCCTGAACGTGAAGTGCGTAAACTTTGGGTGCAACGTATCCTAGATCATGACGGTCACGAAGGTGATGTTGGTGGTATCGAAGCTTGGTTACAGTTAGGTGAATCAGTTGGTTTGACACGTGAAGAACTTTGGTCTGAAGAACATGTCTTACCTGGTGTACGCTTTGCCGTCGATGCCTATGTAAACTTTGCTCGTAAAGCACCTTGGCAAGAAGGTGCAAGTTCATCGTTAACAGAAATGTTTGCACCAAAAATTCATCAGGATCGTTTGGATAAATGGCCAGATATGTATCCTTGGATTGATGAAAAAGGCTATCGCTATTTCCGTAAGCGTTTAACGGAAGCACGTCGTGATGTACAGCATGGCTTAGAAATTACATTGGATTATTATAAAACACGTAAGCAACAACAACGTGCGGTTGATCTTCTACAGTTCAAATTAGATATACTTTGGACGATGTGTGATGCTATGTGGATGGCTTATATCGAAAAACGTCCTCCGTATACGTTTGAACTTGAGGTTCAAAAATGAGCGAACGACTATTTAATGATAAGACGGTGCCGAGATTGGCACAAGGCTATCGTTTTCAGTGGGAACCTGCACAAAATTGCAATGTACTGCTCTATCCAGAAGGTATGGTGAAGCTTAATGGTGGCGCGGGTGAGATTTTAAAATTAATTAGTGAAAAACAACAAACAGTGGCTGAACATATTGCTGAGTTATCAGCTGCATTTGATGGCGCAGATTTAGCCGATGATGTATATCGATTTTTAGATGAGGCATACGGTAATGACTGGCTCAGAAAATAAAACCCCTGATAGAGCTGTAGGAAGTGTTGGCAGTGCAATTGGTCATGTGCGAGATCAGATTCGCCAACCACTGTGGTTGCTGGCGGAATTAACCTATTCCTGTCCACTTCAGTGTCCATATTGTTCAAATCCAATGGATTTTGCATCCGTTAAAAAAGAACTAACAACTGAAGAATGGATCGATGTATTCAAACAAGCACGTGCTATGGGTGCGACGCAGCTTGGGTTGTCAGGTGGAGAACCATTAACGCGACCTGATTTGGTTGAGCTTATTAAAGCTGCACGTGAGTTAGGCTTTTACACTAACCTGATTACGTCTGGTGTGGGCATGGATGCTGCTAAAGTCGCAGAATTCAAAGCCGCAGGCTTGGATCACATTCAAGTAAGCTTTCAAGCTAGTTCAGAAGATTTGAATAATCTAATCGCGGGTACGGATGCATTCAAACATAAGATTGAAATGGCGAAAGCCGTGAAAGC
>WTAY01000195.1 GCA_013139345.1 Methylophaga sp.
ATTTCCATTTCAACAGAGTTATCTGATTTGGTCACACCAATACGCTCACAAAATTCACGTATCGCAGCCGCAGGATAACCTCGACGGCGCATGCCTGAAATAGTAGACATTCTAGGGTCATTCCACCCTTCAACCAAACCATCTTCGACTAACTTAGTCAGTTTACGTTTACTGGTAATTGCATATTGTAAATTTAAACGAGAAAATTCGATTTGCTGTGGTCGATGTTCTGTATTTAGCTTCTCTAAAAACCAATTATAAAGTGGACGATGATCTGCAAATTCTAATGTACAAACCGAATGGGTGATTCCCTCAAGTGCATCCGAAATACAGTGCGTGTAATCGTACATTGGATAAATGCACCACTCACTACCCGTTTGATGATGGATAACACCATGACGAATACGGTAAATCGCAGGATCTCGCATATTTACATTAGGTGAAGCCATGTCAATTTTAGCTCGTAACAAACATGAACCATCTTCAAACTCACCTGCTCGCATACCTTTAAAAAGAGCTAAATTCTCTTCCACACTACGATCACGGTATGGGCTATTTTTACCTGGTTCAGTTAATGTACCTCGGTATTCACGCGTTTCTTCTGCATTAAGATCACATACATATGCATCACCTTGTTCAATAAGTTGAACAGCATAAGCATAAAGTTGTTCAAAGTAATTTGAAGAAAAGAACAAGCGGTCTTGCCAGTCAAAACCTAGCCAGCGTACATCTTCTTCAATCGCATGAACAAACTCTTCATTTTCTTTCTGAGGGTTAGTATCATCAAAGCGTAAATTACATAAACCATCATAATCATTAGCTAAACCAAAATTCAAACAAATAGATTTTGCATGACCAATATGAAGGTAGCCATTTGGTTCAGGTGGAAAGCGAGTATGCACGCGTCCACCATGCTTACCTGACTCATTATCAGCATTAATGATATTTCGGATGAAATTACTTGGCTTTGTTGTTTCTTCGCTCATTTTACTCTCTGAATTTACTTGTTTTTATACAAAATAGTTAACCGCGGTATTGTATCATGGACAGATACAACGATAAGTGAGAATCAATAATGACAATAGCAACATTTGCATTAGGGTGTTTCTGGGGTGTTGAAGCACGCTTTAGACAAGTTAAGGGTGTCGTATCAACACGTGTTGGTTACACTGCTGGGCATACTGAAAACCCAGATTATAAAGCGGTATGTACGGGTATGACTGGATATGCAGAAGCCATAGAAATTAGCTTTGATCCAGAAATTATTAGTTATGACGGTTTGTTAGAAGTGTTCTGGGACATACATAACCCAACTACTTTAAACCGCCAAGGTCCTGATGTTGGCACACAATATCGTAGTGCTATTTTTTATCATGATGAACAGCAAAGAAACATTGCTCTTTTATCCAAACAACAACTCTCAGACAAAAACCGATACCCCAACCCAATTGTTACTGAAATCACAGCGGCAAGTCATTTTTATCCCGCCGAAGAATATCACCAGTGTTACCTTGAAAAAAAGGGATTAGGGAGTTGTCACTAACTACCGTTTTGTAGAACGGTGAAACAATGGTTCATGAACTGACTCGCGAGAAAACTGCCAGCAAGCAATGATAATTGCTACGAATGAGAATCCGAGTACCACTGCAATATCGGTCATCACTGAAAAGTCTGTCGCTACATTCGGCACGGCATGTTTTAACAGGTCGACACCATAGCTGAAGGGATTGACCATTACAATGTAATGTAAATAATCTGGCAGTTGATTAACGGGGTATAAGGCGCCACTAAGGAAAAACACAGGGAATATAAAGAAGTTCATGATCACTGCAAAGTTATCAATGCTCTTTGACCAGACAGCAATCAAGCCACCAATCGCAGCACAGCAGATTGCTGTTAATAAGGCCGGTAATAACAACATAAAGGCAATTTTTATACTAATTAGCCCTAGTGCCAATAACAGTAATAATAATAAAACCGCTTGTACCATTGCCGTCATTGTTGCAGCGATTAATTTAGCAACAACTATCCAGTAATGTGAAATTGGGGCGATCATCATCATTCTCATCACACCAAATTCTTTGTCGTAAACTAATGTGAGTGCTGATAATAATGCAGCAAATAACAATGTCATTGCCAGTATGCCTGGCACTAAAAAGGTTAAGTAGCCTTCTTGTTCTGCTCCCTGCAACATGCTGCCGACACCGGAACCAATGACTAATAACCAGATCATTGGGCGCACCATTGAGCTAATTAACCGAGCTCGTTGACGAAATAACTTGCTCATTTCACGGCCAACGACGGCTTTAACGGGACGCCAACTCATACTGTTTGTCCTAATTCAGGGCTACAAAATGTCCAGAGGTAAATATCATTCAGATTTGGTTTACGCCATTGCATAGATGAAATTGAATCACCTAATGTGTGTTGCAATTGTTGAAAGTCGACATCATCAGCTGAAATTTTGAAACTTAAATCTTCATCTTCTCTGATAGGTCGGCCAAAAATGGGAGTGAGTTGAGCGCTCACATTCTCAGGATTAGGTGTATTCACTTCTAATATATATGACGCTAATTGTTGTGTTAATTCTTGTGGCTTTCCGCCCTGCTGTAATTGCCCTTGTTGAAAGAAGTCAACATGATCACAGGCTGCCGCTTCTTCAAGGTAATGGGTTGTTAAAAATACGGTCATGCCTTCTTCTCGGCGTAACTGTTCCACAAAGCGCCAAATAGAACGACGGTTAGGTAAGTCTAAACCTATCGTTGGTTCATCAAGGAATAATACTTTGGGTTTATGTAATACGCCTCGTGCAATATCAACAGCGCGGCGTTGTCCACCCGATAATGAAACTAGTTTTCGTTGTCGCTTATCTTGCAAACCAAAGACGGAGAGTAATTCATCAATTCGTTGGTTAGCCTCACTTGGAGAAAGGTTATACATTGCCGCTGCAAATTGCAGGTTTTCATCAATCGACATCGTGCGGTCCAGTGCCGATTCTTGGAAAACCAAACCTACTGTACGACGAATTGCTACGGGATCATCTGATATTTTCTGACCGGCAATCCACGCATCGCCTGATGTGGCAGCCGTCATTGTCGTCAACATATGAATTGTTGTACTTTTGCCTGCACCATTTGGTCCTAATAGACCATAAAACTGACCTGATTCAATCTCTAAATCAAGCTGATTAACAGCAAGGGTCTGGCCATATTGCTTGGTCAGACCCTTTGTTTTAATTGCTAAAGTATTTGTCACCCGATGTTAAATTCCACTAATTTTTTTAGAATTTTTCGGGTTACGGAAAACTAAAGGCTTTTGATCGATAACAGGTTTAGCCGCTTCAGCTATGCCAGCAGCAACCGCTTCTTCAACCAAGTGATGATGTGGAGATTTGCTACAAACAGGATCAGCATTTGTTGCATCCCCCGTCAACATGAATGCCTGACAACGACAGCCACCAAAGTCTTTCTCTTTCTCATCACAAGAGCGACATGGTTCAGTCATCCAATCAAAGCCACGGAACTTGTTAAAATCTTCCGATCCATTCCAGATTTCATCAACACTCATGTCTTTTACATTCGGTAATGTCATTCCTGGTAATTCACGTGCAGCATGACATGGTAAGGCTGTACCATCTGGCGTAACCGTTAAGAAGATATTACCCCAGCCATTCATACATGCTTTGGGACGTTCTTCATAATAATCAGGCACAACATAATAGATTTTCATCTTGCCTTTTTGCTCTTCCTGATAGCGATGTGCAGTTGCTTCAGCACGAACTAATTGCTCTTTCATCGGCATGAGTTGATCACGGTTATGCATAGCCCAGCCATAATATTGCGTTGTTGCCAATTCAACATAATCCGCTTCTAACTCAATACAAAGATCTAAAATCTCATCCACTTGATCAATATTCTGCCGGTGGGTTACAAAACATAAGACCATCGGATAATCATTTGCTTTCACGGCTTTCGCCATTTCAATCTTATGTTTGAATGCATCCGTACCCGCGATTAGATTATTCAAATCTTCTGAACTAGCTTGAAAGCTTACTTGAATGTGATCCAAGCCTGCGGCTTTAAATTCTGCAACTTTAGCGGCATCCATACCCACACCAGACGTAATCAGGTTAGTGTAAAAGCCTAACTCACGTGCAGCTTTAATAAGCTCAACCAAATCAGGTCGCGTTAATGGTTCTCCACCTGATAACCCTAGCTGCGTTGCACCCATAGCACGTGCTTGCTTGAATACATCGATCCATTCTTCTGTTGTTAATTCCTTTTTAACGGATGCAAAATCCATTGGATTTGAACAATATGGACACTGAAGTGGGCAGGAATAGGTTAATTCCGCCAGCAACCACAGTGGTTGGCGAATCTGATCTCGCACATGACCAATTGCACTACCAACACTGCCGGGTGCACGGTCTGGACTACTATTTTCTGAGCCAGTCATTATCGTATGCCTCATCTAAAAATCGATATACATCATCGGCTAAATCTGCGCCATCAAATGTAGCTGATAACTC
>WTAY01000076.1 GCA_013139345.1 Methylophaga sp.
TAGTAGAGAGCTACTTCTTGAGAGAAATGAAGCTGAGCCTTGACTACCAAATAAGCTTGCTGATGCTCCGCCACCGCCACCAAGTGCAGCAGCTCCTGCATCAGCACCTTTACCGTGCTGAATCAGAATTAATCCCACTAAAGTAAGTGAAACAACAATATGTGCAATAAGTATTAAAACATCCATTAAAAAAACCTTAAAATTAAACTGCCGCCATGCAGATTTGAACAAACTCATTGGCATCTAGTGATGCTCCACCAATCAGTCCACCATCAATATCTGGCATAGAGAATAATGGGGCGGCATTATCACCTTTAACGCTGCCACCGTAAAGTATTTGTATTGATTCCGCCGTTTCTGGATCATGCTTTTTAATACGTTCTCGCATGAAAGAATGCACTTCTTGAGCCCATTCAGGTGTTGCTGATTTACCTGTCCCAATCGCCCAAACAGGTTCGTATGCCAGTACTGCTTGCGACAATGCTTTAACTCCATTTTGGTCAATAACAATGTCTAGCAAACGTGCAATAACTTCTTCTGTCTTGCCGTCGGCATGTTCTTCGGGACTTTCACCAATGCAGATTATTGGAGTAATGCCTTCTTGGGTTGCCATACTATATTTTTCGGCAATGATGTAATCAAGCACTAGCTGATCTAAACCAATCTCTGCATAAAGGCAACGGCGTTCGGAGTGTCCTATTAAGACATACTTACAGCCAAAATCATTCAACATTGGTGCAGATATTTCTCCTGTATAAGCACCATGTTTAAATTGTGATAGATTTTGGGCTCCCCAACGAATATCACTGTTAGTTAGAGCCTCTTGAACCTGTCGTAAATATACAGCTGGAGGGAATAAGGCAACATCAGCAGATGAAAAGCTTTCAGCCTGTGTCAAAATCCCATCGAGTAACGTTTTAGCACTTGTACTGGAGCCGTTCATTTTCCAATTTCCGGCAACTAATGGTTTACGCACAGCTATTTACTCAACAATATTAACAATAGCTCAGACTACCTTTTACCTAGCTATAAAGCAATCGTTAATTCTAAATTAGAATACTGCTAAAAATAACTGGCAAGGTTTCTGCATATCCCTTGATGCTTATCTTAATTTATATGGAATACTTATGGAAATTCAAACTTCACATTTTGGCACACAATCTATTAATGAAAGTGATGTTCTTACCTTCCCTAATGGCTTACTTGGTTTTGAGGAACATACACAATTCAAACTGTTCCACGAAGAAAGTAGCAACCCAACAGTGCATTGGTTACAGTCTGTGACAGGTGATCAGGTATCAATGTCTGTCGTGTCACCTGTCGAGCTCGGGCTTGAATATGAAATCATGCTCACCGATGAAGATGAAGTACTGTTAGAACTTGATGATATCAATGATGCTCAAGTCATCTTAATTGTTTATAAACAAGATGAAAAAACGAATGCTAACTTTAAAGCTATCATCCGCGCCCCATTAGTCATAAATACTAAAAAGAATATTGGCTTACAAAAGCATTTAGAACAAGTTGCTATAAACGAAGCAGCTTAAGCTTTTAATATACCTTCAATCACACTGGCTAGATCACTAGCCAGTTGGTTGGTTTGTACGGCATCTCGCCCCTCAACCATCACTCGAATGACTGGTTCCGTGCCTGATGCTCGTAATAAAACTCGACCTTCATTGCCTAGTTGTTTTTCAACGTTTTTTACCGCTGCGATAACATCTTCATGGCCTGATAGATCAACCATTTTCTTGACACGTACATTGATTAAACGCTGTGGGTATTTTGAAACTGCAGATCGTAATTCATGCAGGCTACTATCCGTGGCTTGCATTTCATCTAACACTTGAAGTGCAGCAACGATACCATCACCGGTTGTTGTTTTATCGAGGCAGATAATATGACCTGACGATTCGCCCCCGACTATACCACCCGTTTTTTTCAGCATTTCCATCACATATCGATCGCCAACTTTTGCTCGATGTAATTTCATGTCATATTTCTCTAAGGCATGTTCAAGGCCTAAGTTAGACATTAAAGTTCCAACGATATCTTTCTGTCCATAACCTGCCCGCTGCTGCGCTCTTGCAATGACAAACAATAACTCATCACCATCAACGAGCTCACCTTGCTTGTCCACCATGATCAAACGGTCACCATCACCATCTAATGCCACACCTAAATCGGCTTCATTTTCAAGTACGGCAGCTTGTAATAAGCGAGGTTCAGTAGAGCCGCAATCTTGATTTATATTTAAACCATCAGGCTCAGCACCCATTACAATAACGTCTGCCCCTAACTCCCTAAATACATTTGGAGCAATATGATACGTTGCACCATTAGCACAATCGACGACGACTTTTAGTTTTGAAAAGTCTAGTTTTGACGATACGGTACTTTTACAAAATTCAATATATCGACCGGCAGCGTCATCAACTCGGTGCGCTTTGCCTAATAAAGCAGAATCAACAGTAACAAGCGGTTGATCCATCATTGCTTCAATCTCAAGCTCTATTGCTTCAGGTAATTTTGTACCTTTTCCTGAAAAGAACTTAATTCCGTTGTCATGATATGGGTTGTGAGAGGCACTAATAACAATACCAGCCTGAGCATGGAATGTCCGAGTTAGATATGCAATTGCAGGCGTTGGCATTGGACCTAGTAAATAAATATCAACACCAGCAGCTGATAACCCTGCCTGCAGAGCAGATTCAAACATATAACCAGAAATCCGAGTATCTTTACCAATCAGGACTTTACTCCGTCCTTCCTTAGCAAAAACACGGCCTATTGCCCAACCTAGTTTAAGTACAAATTCCGGCGTAATAACGCCATCGCCCACTCGGCCTCGAATACCATCTGTGCCAAAGTATTTTCTTTTTTGTTCAGCCAATGTCCTGTACCTTCATTACATGATCACACATCATTATAGCCTGTACAGTCTCACGCACATCATGACTTCGGATTATTTTTGCACCCTGCCATACTGACAAAGCAGCTAGAGATAAACTGGCTGCGAGGCGCTCTTCAACCGAGACATTTAATAACTTACCAATCATTGATTTACGTGACACGCCCACCAATACGGGTAGTTCTAGAGCAATAATTTTTGCAAGATGTTTCATTAGCTGAAGATTATGTGTTGCACGTTTACCAAAGCCAAATCCGGGATCAAGTATTACTTTATCTCGACTTATACCTGCCTGCTCACAGACTGAAACACGCTCTAATAAAAACTCAATAACATTTGATACCACATCATCATACCGAGGATCATCCTGCATTGTTTGAGGTGATCCTTGTGCATGCATCAAACAAACTGGCACATCACAATCAACGGCTGCTGATATCGCCCCATCAACTGTTAATGCTCTGACATCATTAATAAGTCCAGCACCGGCAGCTATTGCTGCACGTATAACCTCGGGTTTACTGGTATCAATCGATATCGGTATATCAATTTCTGAATGAATTGCTTCAATAACTGGCACAACACGAGAAATCTCTTCATCAACAGAAACTATTGCAGCACCAGGACGTGTAGATTCGCCACCGACATCAATAATGCCAGCACCATCTGCAACCATCTGCTTTGCTTGTGCCAACGCACTGTCTTGAGCTAGAAACTGGCCACCATCTGAGAATGAATCAGGAGTGACATTCAGTATCCCCATCACTTGAGGATGTGTTAAGTCTAATGCCTTTCCAGCACAATCTAGAATCATATTTTAGTGCAATTGTTCTGCAGTTTCACCCGAAGTATCAGAATCAGTAGAGGCATCTGATGATGGTGGCTCAGATGAACTATCAGTCCAATCTTTTGGCGCACCTGGCTCACGGTCTTCCATAATCGCATCAATCTGATCGCTATCAATAGTTTCATACTTCATCAATAACTTGGTCATAATGTGTAGCTTTTCGATATGCTCTTTTAAGATATCTTCTGCCCGCGAGTAATTACGGTTAATCAGGTTACGAATATCTTCATCAATAGATTTTGCAGTTAAATCAGACACTGCTTTATGTTGTGTGACAGAACGGCCAAGAAAGACTTCACCTTCATCTTCACCGTAAGCCATTGGCCCCATATTGTCAGACAAGCCCCATTTGGTCACCATATTGTGAGCAAGCTTCGTTGCTCGCTCAATATCATTTGAAGCACCTGTCGTAACCGAATCAGCACCGTAGATAAGCTCTTCTGCAATACGACCACCGTATAAGGTCGAGATTTGGCTTTCTAATTGTCGTTTACTATTGCTGTATTTGTCTTCTTCAGGCAAAAACATGGTAACGCCTAATGCGCGACCACGAGGAATGATACTTACTTTATAAACAGGATCATGGTCAGGCACTACACGTCCAACAATGGCATGACCAGCCTCATGATAAGCCGTCATTTCTTTTTCTTTCTCATTCATCACCATAGATCGGCGTTCTGCACCCATCATGATTTTATCTTTGGCTTTTTCCATGTCTTCCATTTCAACCAGACGTTTATTTGCCTTCGCAGCGAATAAAGCGGCTTCATTCACTAAGTTCGCTAAGTCTGCACCTGAAA
>WTAY01000118.1 GCA_013139345.1 Methylophaga sp.
CACCATGAGGAGGCACGGCACTAGTATTGAAAGCCTGCACCCATAAAAAAGCATCCACTTCACCATTGGCGAACATGGCATTTATATCGTATAAAAATGGGTCATATTCTGGAAAGTCACTAGAAAAACGCATTCTTGCTGGATAGCCTGTTTGCCATCCACACACCTGGTTTGCTGTTTGGTCGCCTTCTTTACCGCCTAAAGGAAAACCAGAACATCTAACACCCGAGGCATTAACGTCTTTAACTAATTCACAAATGGTTTGCACTGTCAGTTCAGCTTGAGAAAAATCTAAAGCACCTGCGGCCCATGTCACTACACCATAAGTTGCCGCTTTTAATTTATCCGCAATTTCTTGTAATTCAGCAACTGCAATTCCAGCAACTTGTTCTGCAAAAACAGGATTACCTTTAATTAAGGCTTTTAAAACTGAAGTTACTTCAGGTAAATCCACATCAGCACATTCTAAAACCTGAGCTTTAGTTTTATTCGGTGAAGTTGAGGCATCACCTGAAGGTGCTTTACCTATATAAATAACTTCTCGTGCACTAGTATCATCCATAAACATGGATTCTTTATTCCAAAGATAACGCTCGTAAAATCGTGGAGAAAACGCTTCTAAATCACAGCCAAAGACAATAAACAAATCACAACGGTTCTTAATCTCTGCCAGTGTCGTGTTCATCCAGCCTGAATCCTGCATGGCTAAAAAATTGCGTTTAGCCCCTGTAAAATTCATATTATCAACTACCGCACCATTGCGATCAGCCAAAGCCATCAAAGCACGCATGCCATTTACATCTGTTGCACAGCCACCAATCACTGGCTGATTAGACGCTTTTAATAGTTTAGCAGCCCGACTGACTGCCTGCTCAAGCGCGACTTCTTTACCATCAACCCTAGGGCTAGTATCTGTTATTGCTTGTTCGAATGCAGGCGTATTAACTGCACACCCATTTTCAACAACTTTTATTGATACACCATCAGCCTGAATTGTCAGGTCATCAGTGCCTATCCCGCAAAATGGGCTGGGTACTTCCGTTATTTTTGCCACAGGTCTTACCTCTGCTTTCAGTTTAATCTTCAACTTAAATCTATACCTTATATATAGATTTAAACTCAATAAAGTAACGTGCGACCATCACCTTTAAATCCCCTTAGAATAGCATTATTACCCCATTTAATCCAAGCTTAGCGGTTCACCATCTCAATAGCTGTAAATTAGCGCACTATTTCACAAAAGAATAAACTCGCTATATAATAGAATAATAATATTATTTTGTACGGTCATTGCCTAATTCAACCTATGCATCAACACTCTCCTATTCATCTACTACTCCCTCTTCTTACCCTACTGTTTTTAAACAGCTGTCAAACAACCATTATTGAATCGAATCAGCTACACAATAAAATCCTTCGCGCTACCGTTTCAGTTGATTTTGCTCCTGATGGCCGACTATGGCGCTTAACACCGACTCAACATGCTATTTATATTGACCACTCTGATGATAATGGTAAGACTTACAAAAAACCGATAAGAATTAATCAAGCTGACCAAAAAATCAGTGTTTGGCCTGAAAACCCTGCGGCTATAAAAATCAGCCCCTCGGGTCGCATTAATATTCTTTACTATGCAGATAAATCCCAAAAATCGACCAGCTTCTTTAGTTATTCTGATGATAACGGAAAATCTTTTAGCACTCCTATATTAATCAGTAACCAGGCTAAAACAGCCATGCATTATATGGATAAAATGCTGGTAGATAATAAGGATAATACTTACTTATTTTGGCATGATACCCGCCATGAGCTACATGATAAAAAACAAGCTGACGGTGTTTTATCTCTTTATTACAGTAAAAAATCAGCATCTGATCCTTCACAATTTAACAATCAACTCCTAAGTACAGGTGTTTGCTCCTGCTGTAGAACTGCCACCGCAATGAGCAAAGAACAAACACCCGTACTTTTTGCTCGAATGGTTTTTGATGATGGCATTCGAGATCATGCTTTAATCAGAATGAACCAAGATGGATCGTGGAAAAAACCACATAGAGTGACTAATGATAATTGGCAAATTGAAGCCTGCCCTGAACATGGCCCAGCCATTGCCATTGATAATAACAATAGAATCCATTTAACATGGTTCACCCTTGGAAATAAACGCCAAGGTATTTTTTATCGGCAAACAGATGATTTTGGTATAACCTTATCTGAGCCAATGCCGCTAGGAAATGCCAATCATTTACCCAGCCACCCTGATGTTCTTGCGCTACAAAATAGAGTTATTATTGTTTGGAAAGAGTTTGATGGTGAACAAACCACGCTACACAGTAAAGAATCAATGGATGCGGGGAAGTCATGGATAAACAAAACCATTCAGTTAAAATCAAAATCCAACAATAGCCATCCAAAATTAATTACAAATACTAAAGATATATTTTTATCTTGGGCGTCTAAGATTCAAGGCCATCAACTGATAAAATTATAAATAAATGCTAAGTTACGTTAAAATACTATTTTTGATTAAAGCATTAATCTTATGTTAAATAAAATTACCTTATCTTTGTTGTGCTGCCTACTAACAGCTTGCGCAACCAGTCCAACAGGTAGGGCTCAATTTATTTACATGTCTGACACCCAGATGAATCAAATGGGCTTGCAAGCTTTTGATAATTTAAAGAAAGAAAAGCCTCGTAGCCAAAGCACTCAATTCACCCAATTTGTTAACTGCATTGCAGAAGCCATTATTTATGAAACGGGCGGCGATTGGGAAGTTGTAGTTTTTGATGATGATTCACTCAATGCCTTTGCTTTACCTGGCAATAAAATTGGTGTACATACCGGACTAATCAAATTAGTAGATAATCAGCACCAATTAGCAGCCGTCATTGGACACGAGGTTGGACACGTACTAGCTAGACATAGTAATGAACGTATGTCACAAAAAACAGCCGTCAATATGGGTGTTACCTTAGTTTCAGCTGTCAGTGCACCGACTTCTGCTTTAGGGCAATTTGCGGTTAGCGCCTTAGGTGTAGGTGCTCAATATGGTGTTATTCTCCCCTTTAGCCGCACCCATGAAAGTGAAGCGGACATTATTGGTCTGGATTTAATGGCTAAAGCAGGATTTGATCCTAGGCAAAGTATCGATTTATGGCAGAAAATGGCACAAGCTAGTCATGGTCAGCAGCCAGCTGAATTTATGTCAACACATCCGTCACATGACACCCGTATAAAAGAATTATCCGAGCATATTCCCACAGCCATGAAATTTTATCAGCAAGCTCAATCTATTGGTAAAATACCTGGCTGTCATAAATAATTTAATTTCATGAATCCAAACTTAGATCGTCTACACCCCTATCCCTTTGCCAAGCTAAACTCTTTAAAACAAGGCATCACACCACAAGACAAAGCCCACATTGCTTTATCTATTGGCGAACCCAAGCATGAAACTCCATCTTTAATACATGATGCTCTGATTAAGCATTCAGAGGGTATTGCAAAGTATCCAGTCACTAAAGGTATACCAGAACTTAGAATTGCAATAAAAGACTGGATTAGTCAACGCTTTAATATTGCCTCATCTGATATAAGTGCTGAAGATCAAATTTTACCCGTCAGTGGTACGCGTGAAGCCTTATTTTCTTTTGCTCAAGTGATTGTTGATTCATCCAGGCCTGATGCGCTTGTGGTTATGCCCAACCCTTTTTATCAAATTTACGAAGGTGGGGCTATACTTTCCGGGGCAAAACCCTATTTTATTAATACCACTGAAGAGTCAAATTATTTACCCGACTTTGACTCAGTAGCTGATGAAATATGGCAACGTTGTCAGCTTATTTTTATCTGTTCTCCAGGTAATCCTACTGGCGCTGTCATATCAGAACAAGATCATATCAAGTTAATTAAACTGGCTGAAAAATTTGATTTTGTTATTGCTTCAGATGAATGCTATACAGAAATTTATGATGATGAAAACAATCCACCCCAAGGTTTGTTAGAAACCGCTTATAATATGGGTAATACTGCATTTAAGCGTTGCGTTATCTTCCAAAGCCTTTCCAAACGTTCCAATGCACCTGGTCTAAGATCAGGTTTTGTTGCAGGTGATGCTGAAATTTTAAAGAAATACCTTGAATATAGAACCTATCAAGGTTGTGCGCTACCTTTTCCAACCCAATATGCCAGTACAGCCGCCTGGCAAGATGAAGAGCATGTAAAGAAAAACAGAGTTTTATATCGGCAAAAATTTAACGCTTTTATTAATATTTTAGAGGATGTTTGTAGCATCAACAAACCTGCTGCAAGCTTTTATATCTGGTTAAAAACACCGATTTCCGATACGGACTTTGCCCAACAATTATTTGCTCAACAAAATATTACGGTTTTACCGGGTAGCTTTTTATCCCGTGATGCAGAAGGAATTAATCCAGGGAAAAATCACATTAGAATTGCTTTAGTTGCTCCGATAGAAGAGTGTATTGAAGCTGCTAACCGAATTAAACACTTTATTAACACATTAGACTAAAAACTTATGTCAAACTTAGAAAACATCATTAACGACGCTTTTGAAAACCGCGCCGATATTTCACCATCAACCGTATCAGCTGAAATCCGTTCAGCTATTGAAGAAGCAATCAACATGCTTGATGCAGGTACTGCACGTGTTGCAGAAAAAACATCTGGCGAATGGGTGGTTAACCAATGGTTAAAGAAAGCTGTTTTACTTTCTTTCAAAATCAATGAAAACCG
>WTAY01000025.1 GCA_013139345.1 Methylophaga sp.
GGCGGTATTGTTATTGATAACAAATGCCTAACGTCTGATGAAGATATTTATGCGATTGGTGAATGTGCATCGTGGAATGACCAAACCTTTGGTTTAGTGGCACCTGGTTATTCAATGGCACGTACAGTGGTTGCTCAACTTGCTGGTGGTTCGGCTGAATTTGCTGGTGCCGATATGAGTACTAAGTTAAAACTCAACGGTGTTGATGTTGCAAGTATTGGTGATCCTCATGCGGTAACGGAAGGTTCTCTT
Source organism: Methylophaga sp. (assembly GCA_013139345.1). GTDB lineage: Bacteria > Pseudomonadota > Gammaproteobacteria > Nitrosococcales > Methylophagaceae. Next base: position 253 of record WTAY01000025.1, read on the forward strand.
GTTTATACCTACCAAAATGGTGTTGATGGTGTTTATAAACGCCTTGTTGTTAGCCAAGATAATAAAAAATTATTAGGTGCGGTGTTAGTAGGGGATGCCTCTGGCTACCCAACATTACAACAATACTATTCAAGTGATATTGATTTACCAGAACATCCTGATTCACTCATCTTGCCTTCACGCAGTGATGAATCGGTAGGTTTAGGCCCCGATGCCTTACCTACATCAGCTCAAATTTGTTCATGTTTTGATGTCACCAAAGGTGATGTTTGTTCATCAATTGAGTCTGGTTGCACAACATTAGCTGCATTAAAAGATGATACGAAAGCAGCGACAGGCTGTGGTGGTTGTGCCGCGTTATTAAAATCAGTACTTGATTGTGAATTAGAAAAAGCAGGGTTCGAAGTTAATACTGATATTTGTGAACATTTTGCCTATACCCGCCAAGATCTTTACAACTTAATTATGGTTGAAGAGATTAAGACATTCGGTGAGCTATTAGAAAAACATGGTTCAGGAAAAGGCTGTGAGATTTGTAAACAAGCCGTCGGTTCTATCCTCGCTTCTTACTGGAATGATTATATTTTAGACAATGATCATGTCAGTCAACAAGATACTAATGATGCCTTCTTAGCCAATACACAAAAAGATGGTACTTACTCTGTTGTACCTCGCATGACTGGTGGTGAAGTCACACCAGATGGTCTTATTGCTGTGGGTAATGTTGCTAAGAAATATGGTTTATACACGAAGATAACAGGTGGACAGCGTGTTGATTTATTCGGTGCCCGAGTTGATCAATTGCCCCCTATCTGGCAAGAACTGATTGATGCTGGGTTTGAAAGTGGTCATGCTTACGGTAAGTCATTACGTACGGTTAAATCATGTGTAGGTAGCACGTGGTGTCGCTATGGTGTTGATGATAGTGTTGGCCTAGCGGTTGAGTTAGAAAATCGTTACAAAGGTTTACGTGCTCCACATAAAATCAAGTTTGCTGTGTCGGGTTGTACGCGTGAATGTGCTGAAGCACAAAGTAAAGATATCGGTATTATCGCTGTTGAAGGCGGTTGGAACCTGTATGTGTGTGGTAATGGTGGTATGAAGCCGCGTCACGGTGATTTATTTGCGACTAACCTAGATAAAGAAACACTGATTAAATACATTGACCGTGTACTTACTTTCTACGTTCGAACTGCTGATAGATTACAACGTACATCCGTATGGATGGAGAATATGGAAGGTGGTCTTGATTACTTAAAATCAGTCGTTATTGATGATAAGTTACAAATCAATGAGCAATTAGAAGAACATATGCAACATGTTGTTGATACTTATCAATGTGAGTGGACAACAACAATGGCCGATGAAAATAAACTTAAACGCTTCCGTCACTTTGTGAATAGTGACAAAACAGATGAAAACATCATCTTTGTTGAAGAGCGAGGTCAAATTCGTCCTGCAAATATTGAAGAACGTGCGCTTGCACTTGTTCAGGATCGTGCACCAGCACTAGGAGAGGAAGCATAATGAGTCAGTGGGTAGATGTATGTAGTGTAGAAGACTTAATTCCTCACTCAGGTGTGTGTGCCTTAGTGGATGAAACACAAGTCGCACTTTTTTATATGCCAGAAGACAGTGCGGTCTTTGCCATTAATAACTTTGATCCGTTTAGTCTTATTAACATTCTTTCTCGTGGATTGATTGGTGATATTCAAGGTGAACCAATGGTGTCATCACCTATTTATAAACAACATTTCAGCCTGAAAACAGGTGTTTGTTTTGAAGATGAAACGGTTAAAGTCGATTCATATGGTGTTCGAATCGAAGGAAGTCGTGTCGAAGTCAATTTAAATGGAGCAGCATAATGACGCTTAACTATTACATTGCAGATGTATTTACCAATCAACTATTTGAGGGTGCTCAGATTGCAGTCTTTCCTAATGCTGATAATTTAAATCCAGTTCAAATGGAAATGATTGCTAAAGAAATGAATCTGTCTGAAACGGTATTTGTTTCAAATCCTAAAAAAGAGAAATCAAGCCGTAGAATGCGCGTGTTTTCGCCTTTAGGTGAGATTGATTTTGCAGGTCACCCTATTATCGCCACGGCTTTTGTTCTTGGTGAAAGTGGTGAAGTGACATTGAATGATGGCATAACACCATTAACATTCACCCAAAATAGTGGTGATATTGATGTGAATGTGTCGGCAAATAATGGCAAGGTTAGCTTTGTTCAGTTTGGCACTAAAGTGTCATCAGTGATGGACCGGTTTACACCAACAATTGCTGAGATTGCCGATCTATTATCAATTAGTCCTGATGAGATTGATCATAAAAAATATTCAACGCGTTTAGTCTCTTGTGGTTTCCCGTATTTGATCGTACCAGTGTGGAATTACGAGTCAGTTAGAAAGGCGAAGTTTAATTTTAATTCATGGAGCTTATCTGCTGCACCACAAACAGCTGCTCAAGAAATATTATTATTCTCACCTAAAACACCCTTTAAAGATGCCAACTTTAATGCCCGTTTATTAGGCCCTAATATTGGTGTTAATGATGATCCACCAGTAGGTAGTGCAATGCCTGCATTTGCATCTTACCTATGTTCATTTAACTTCACTCAACAAGGAACGCATACCTTTGCTGTTGATCGTGGTGATGATAAAAATCGTCGCAGTGTGATTAATATCGAAATGGATAATAAAACGCAATCTGAGCTTGCCCTAAGAATTGGTGGCGAAGCTGTGATGGTTGCTGAAGGTAAAATGCATATTCCGGCATAACAGTTTGAGAAAAAGCATAGACTATATGGTCTAGGCTTCAATATGAATCATCAATACTGGCCCGTTGCGTGATAAATGTTGAATTTCTATCATATCGTCTTGTTTAATGGGAAAGGGCCCTACTACCAACAAGTAGTGGGGCTTTTTTTTTAGAAGATAACGTTTTAACGTGGTGTAATTCTCTGTAATGAAAGAAAAGTTAGTCCTTATTGGTAATGGTATGGCAGGCATGAGAACGGTCGATGAACTGTTAAAAGTTGCGCCTGACAAATACGATATAACCGTCTTTGGTGCCGAGCCACACGGAAATTACAATCGAATTATGCTGTCACCAGTCCTTGCTGGTGATAAGACCATTGATGAGATTATTATTCATGATGTGCAGTGGTATCAAGATAACAATATTACTTTGCATACGGGTAAAACAGTCACCACTATAAATCGTGAGAATCAATGTGTTATTGCCGACGATGGTACAACAACACAATATGACCGTTTAATACTTGCTACTGGTTCTAACCCTGTAATTTTACCTATTGATGGTAAAGAGCTAGAAGGCGTGATTAGTTTTCGAGACATCAACGATGTCAATATCATGATCGAAACAGCTAAAACACATAAAAAGGCCATCGTTATTGGTGGCGGCCTGTTGGGTTTAGAGGCGGCAAATGGCTTGATGATTCAAGGTATGGATGTTTCAGTCGTACATCGGGGTCATATTCTTATGAACCAGCAACTTGATCAGGCTGCCTCTGATTTGATGTTGGAAGAGCTGCAGGCTAAAGGTCTACACTTTTTGATGGACTACGATACGGCAGAACTTATCGGCAAAGATCGTGTTGAAAAAGTCCGTTTTAAAGATGGCACAGAGGTCGAGGCTGACTTAGTCGTTATGGCTGTCGGTGTTCGTCCTAACATTCAATTGGCACAAGAATCTGGCATTGCCTGTGAACGTGGTGTGCTGGTGGATGACACGCTTAAAACATACTCAGCTAATATTTATGCGGTAGGCGAGTGTGTGCAATATCGCAATGAAACATTTGGTCTTGTCGCTCCACTTTATGAGCAAGCTAAAGTCTGTGCAAATCAGCTCGCTAGCCTTAGTGGGGATAAATACATTAGCTCAGTGACTGCAACAAAATTAAAAGTAACAGGTATTAATTTGTTCTCAGCCGGAGACTTTATTGGTGATGAAGAGTCGGAAGCCTTGGTTTATCAAGATCCGTCACGCCATATCTATAAAAAGCTGGTGTTAAAAGAGAATAAGATCATTGGTACGCTACTTTACGGTGATACGACGGATGGTAACTGGTACTTTTCACTGTTAGGTGACGGGAAAGATATCTCGGCAATTCGTGACGATATTTTATTTGGTCAACATCAAGTTGATGAGGATTTGTATTAATGGAACCTCACGAGATTGGAATATATGGTGACTTTAATCCTGACTATCATTTCCATTATTCTCGTCATTCCCGCGAACGCGGGAATCCAACGATAGATATTATTTTCACTGCCCATAGATCCCCGCGTTCGCGAGGATGACGGATAAAAACATAGATATGACTAAAAGAATAACAATCTCAACAACGTGTCCGTACTGTGGTGTGGGCTGTGGTGTTTTAGCGACCAAGCAAGAAGATGGCAGTATTTCTGTTAAAGGTAATAAAGATCATCCTGCGAATTTGGGGCGGCTCTGTTCAAAAGGATCGGCGTTAGCTGATACGGTAGATCTAGAGGGGCGACTTCTTCACCCGCAAGTAAAGGGTAGACAAGCATCATGGGATGAGGCGCTAGATGCTGTTGCTGATGGATTCAAAAAAGTGATTGATGAGCATGGCCCAGATGCCGTGGCTTTTTATGTGTCAGGCCAACTATTAACTGAAGATTATTATGTTGCTAATAAGCTGATGAAGGGCTTTATTGGTAGTGCCAATATTGATACTAATTCACGCTTATGTATGTCCTCTGCCGTTGCGGGTTATAAACGTGCATTTGGTAGTGATTCGGTACCGTGTAGTTATGAAGATTTAGAACAAGCAGATCTAATTGTTATTGAAGGTTCTAATACGGCATGGTGTCACCCTGTTGTTTATCAACGTATCAGTAAGGCAAAACAAGACAACCCGAATTTAAAGGTTATTGTTATTGACCCTCGCCGCACGGCAACCTGCGATATTGCTGATTTACATCTACCACTTAAACCGGGAACAGATGCGACATTATTTAATGGTTTACTACGTTATATAAACCAAAGTGATACAGTTGATTGGGACTTTGTTAATAACTATACCGAAGGGTTTGCTGAGGCATTACTTGCAGCACAAGAATCAGGCCTTAATGTAGCGTATGTTGCAGAGACATGCGAGTTAGAACGAGACGATGTTGAGCGCTTTTTTCAACTGTTTTCTAGCACTGAAAAAGTCGTGACACTTTACTCTCAAGGAATAAACCAATCTTCTTCAGGTACGGATAAATCAAATAGTATTATCAATTGTCATTTAGCTACGGGACGAATTGGTAAACCAGCGATGGGGCCTTTTTCTATTACAGGTCAACCCAATGCGATGGGTGGGCGTGAAGTAGGGGGCTTATCTAATCAACTTGCAGCACATATGGAGTTGAATAACCCGAAACATCATGACTTAGTATCGCGTTTTTGGAAGACGGATAACCTAGCAACAACTGCTGGTGCAAAAGCGGTCGACATGTTTAATGATGTGGCTAGTGGCAAGATAAAAGCGATTTGGATAATGGCAACGAATCCCGTTGTGACTTTGCCTGATGCTGATAAAGTCCGTGCTGCACTAGAAGCCTGTGAGCTTGTTGTCGTTTCTGATTGTGAACAAAACACTGATACAACTGCGTGTGCTGATATCTTATTGCCAGCGTTAGCATGGGGTGAGAAGTGTGGCACGGTGACAAATTCAGAACGCCGGATTTCACGTCAACGTAATGTTTTACCTCATCCGGGTGAAGCAGAAGAAGATTGGTGGATTGTCAGCCAAGTTGCCGAACGTTTAGGCTTTAAAGAACAGTTTGATTATTCATCAAGTGCCGATATTTTTCGTGAACATGCTGCCTTATCAGGTTTTGAAAATAACGGTGTACGTGACTTTGACATTAGCGGTTTGGCTGAGTTGAGTGATGATGACTATGACCAACTTGAACCTGTTCAGTGGCCAGTAACTGCCGACAAACCACAAGGTACACCACGTTTATTTACTGACAATAAGTTCTTTACTGAGAGTGGTAAAGCGCAGTTGATAGCGATTACACCTCGCCCACCTGTGAATGCAATAAGTGATGAATATCCGTTGGTACTTAATACTGGTCGAGTTC
>WTAY01000170.1 GCA_013139345.1 Methylophaga sp.
ATGGGAAATAGCTGTAATGGCTGTCATGGCGGTACTGGTGGTGGCGGTATGTGCCCACCACTATCAAACGAAGTATTTGTTTATGGTAGCGATGATGACACTTTATTTCGCTTGGTTACCTTAGGCAGTGATGATCTCGCTAAGTTAGGTTATTACCGTAAAGGAATGGAGGGCGTGGTCGGCCCAATGCCTCCTTATGGCGACATTATCAAAACAGATGATGAACTGTGGAAAATTATTGCGTGGATCCGAACTGTTTTTAATGGTGATGAAAGTCGTCGTAATTGGTAAGCATTTAATATCAGCCCTATTTTGTTTTATACAAAGTAGGGCTTTATTTTTTTAAATATAAAATGGAAATAACATGAAAATTTTAAAACTATTACCCTTAGTACTAGCACTGTCAGCCTGCCAAGGGATGCCAGTAAAATCAATGCAGGGTGAAATTGCGTATGCCATTAATGAAAAAGATGCCACGATTTCATTGATTAATACGGCAACGGATCAAGTGGTTGGAAAGCTTCCAGCTTCAGGTCGTTTAGGTGAAGAAATCAATGCAACAGTTATTGGTCATGCCGGTCAGTATTTATATGTTGTTGATGCCGATGAAGCGGAGTTGGTTAAATTTGATCTTACAAGCCGCCAAATTATAAACAAAATAGAGGTGGGTGAAGGTACAGAAGGTTTGGATATTTCACCAGATGGAAAAACGCTAGTGGTCTGTGAAGAAGGGGCGGCTACTGTTTCATTTGTTGATGTCGCAAGCTTCAAAATAACGGCCTCTATAAAAGTGATGGGTGATGCACCTGAGCACTGTCTCTACTCACCGGATGGCAAAGTGGTTGTTGCTAGCCAAGAAGGTTCAGATTCAATAGATGTGATTGATGCCATCAATCCAAGGATTATCAGAACATTGCCAGCGGCAGGTCATCCACGAGGAATGGGATTTACACCTGATGGAATGAAACTATATGTTGCCGATGAAAGAGCCAATGTAACTGAAGTTTGGAACACGATTGATTGGACTTTTGAGACAAGTGTTAATACTGGTGAGCGATCAAATGGCGTGAAAGTGTCATCGGATGGTAAGCGAGTATATATTTCAGCTGGAAAATCGCATACGGTTGCTGTGATTGATACAGAAGGTGACTTTGTTATAAAAACTATTCCGGTTGGGGAACGACCTTGGAATATGGGTTTAACATCGGATGATAGCAAACTCTATGTTGCCAATGGACGTTCTAATAGTGTGTCAGTGATTGATACTGTGAGTTTAGAAGTGATTAAAACAATTCCTGTTGGTGCAATGCCTTGGGGTGTTTATATTCCTTAGGGTCTTTAAAGTCACTCCCACATCAGGTGGGAGTGACTACTCCCTCTTTTATCATAGCGTCAAAATAAGAGGTTACCAGCTTAAGTGTGTCATCAATTTTAGGAAAGAAAATGCGACTATTTATAAGGATAATATTACTACTTTGTATGATAACCGCTAGCTATGCAGGTGAGCTCGATAATGCAGAGTTTGGTGGCTTATGTGTGATGGGCTTGGCAGAAGGAAAGGTTATAAAAACAGACTGTGATGTGACATGGCTGAATGATGAAAAAAAGACATATTGTTTCCAGAGTGAAGATGCTAAATCAGTATTTATAAAAGATTCCGTCAGGAATATTGAACGAGCGAAAGAGTTTTATGCCGTCAATAGTTTAAGTAAGACAAAAGATCAAATGGGTTTGTTCTCAACTAAAGATGTTACTAAATTTATTGATAACTATATAAAAGATAAATCATTGAAAAATGGAGGTTCATTTTCATTACGAGATGCAATTCTAGGTCGAGATCTGAAGTTGAAATATGATGAGATTGATTTTGCTCGTCGCTTACATGGCTATGGTTATTTTCCTAGTGTGAAATTTCACTTAGCAGGATTTGAAGATAAAAAATATCTGATTGATTTCTGGGTAAAACCTGAGAATGGTCAGTTATTAGTGATGGAAGAACGTATTTATAAAGCGCCCCGACGTTATGATGGAAAATGGGTGGCATGGATGCGAGATCCTCGTCCTTGGTGGTGGATCCCCGCTTCAGAGCATCCTGGAGAATCAGAAGAGAAAAAAGCATGGGAAGTGATTTCAGCTATTGAAAAAAATATTCTTGAGCAACGTTTCAAAAATAAGGGTGACTATATTCTAACGGATGATAAAACAGGCGAGAAAGTGACTTTAGAGTTTGTTGGAGTCCATCAGCCTGTGCGACGACTTAAAGAAGATGGGCGCTATTTTGCCTGTACTGATTTCCGTAAACACGGTAGTGATAATGAATATTATGATATCGATTTTTGGTTGAATGAAGATGATGGCAGTATCCGAGTCGGAGATGTGAGAGTTCATAAAGTCCCAGAAATGAAAGATGGTGGATTTGTCCAGATTGAACGCTATAACTTTGATGATCTTGAGGCAGATATCATACCGTAGAGTGTTGTACTCCATTGTTTTTAAAGGTGTTTAATGTCGCAGGGTACTAGGGTAGGATAAAGTCATGCTTTCAAAAGGAGGTGCTCCTAGTGTTTCATGGGGGTAATCAGGATAAAGTCATGTTTGTGTGCTTAGATGTTCTAATTTTTATCTTAGCTACAGTAATAATAATTCATGAAATATTTTTTTAAGGAATAACAATGAAGCTGAAAACATTATCAATTGCAATGATGGCATTAGCCGCTACTGGTGTAGCAATGGCCGATGAAATCAGAACAATGCAAGAAAACGAAAACAACTGGGTCTCTGCTGCTGGTAACTACAACAACCAACGTTACAGCAAACTAGCTCAAATCAACAAAGACAACGTTGCTGATTTGAAAATGGCTTGGACATTCTCAACAGGTGTTTTACGTGGTCATGAAGGTAACGCGCTTGTTATCGATGGCACTATGTATGTGCACACTGCATTTCCAAATATTGTATTCGCCCTAGATTTAAACAACGACGGTGCAATCAAATGGAAATATGTACCAAAACAAAATTATGACGAAACTGTTCCAGTTATGTGTTGTGATACTGTTAACCGTGGTTTAGCTTACGGTGATGGTAAAATTTTCTTAGCACAAGCTGATACAGTTTTAGTGGCTTTAGATATGAATACTGGTGCTCCAGTTTGGTCTCACAAACGTGATGATCCTAAACGTGGTGCTACTTCTACTGGTGCTCCACATGTATTTAAAGATAAAGTACTAGTGGGTATTTCTGGTGGTGAGTTTGGTGTACGTGGTTACGTTAAAGCGTATAGCTTAGATGGTAAAGAAATGTATACCGCTTATGGTGTTGGTCCCGATGATGAAATGATCGTTGACCCTAAAAATACACTGTCTATGTTAAAACCAATTGGAAAAGATTCTTCTTTGAAAACTTGGAAAGGCGACCAATGGAAAATCGGTGGTGGTACAACATGGGGTTGGTATTCTTACGATCCTGACTTAAACATGTTCTACTACGGTAACGGTAACCCATCAACTTGGAACCCGACTCAACGTCCTGGTGACAACAAATGGACAATGTCTTTATTCGGTCGTGATTTAGATACGGGTATGGCTAAATGGATCTACCAAATGACACCTCATGATGAGTGGGATTATGATGGTGTTAACGAGGTGCCTTTAGTAGAGCAAAAGATCAACGGTAAAATGCGTAAAACGTTAGTGCATTTCGATCGTAATGGTTTTGGTTACACAATGGATCGCGTAACGGGTGAATTACTTGTTGCTGAAAAATTCGATCCAGCTGTTAACTGGTCTAAGGGTGTAAGCCTTAAGACAGGTCTTCATGACCGTGTTGCTAAATACTCAACTGGTCGTAACGGTGCAGACGTTAACACAACGGGTATTTGTCCTGCGGCCTTAGGTTCTAAAGATCAGCAACCTGCTGCTTACTCTCCACGTACTGGTTTGTACTATGTCCCAACAAACCATGTATGTATGGATTATGAACCGTTTGAAGTTGAATACACTTCTGGTCAACCGTATGTTGGTGCTACATTAAACATGTTTCCAGCTCCAGGTGGCACACACTTAGGTAACTTCATCGCTTGGGATGCGCGTGTTGGTAAGATCGTTTGGTCTAACCCAGAACGTTTCTCTGCATGGTCTGGTGCGCTAGCAACAGCATCTGATGTTGTTTTCTACGGTACATTAGAAGGTTACATTAAAGCGGTAGACGCTCAAACAGGTCGTGAGCTTTGGAGATTCAAAACATCTTCAGGTATTATCGGTAACGTTAATACTTACAAGCATGAAGGTAAGCAGTTCATCTCTATCCTTTCAGGTGTAGGTGGTTGGGCTGGTATCGGTATGGCTATTCCTAGCTTAGAAAACGACTCTGATGGTCTTGGTGCGGTAGGTGCTTACAAAGCGCTATCTAGCTGGACTAACTTAGGTGGTGTTTTAAGCGTATTTAGCCTATAAGATTCTTATTAATTTATTTAATAAATAAACCTTAATAAAGAAGCCCGGCACGTGTGTCGGGTTTTTTTATGCTTAAAATTCGTTATCCCGGTGAAAATAGGGAGCTAATGATAAAGAAGTGTCATTCAAGTTGAACTGTCACGTCTATATATCTACGTGAGTTTCCAAATTGCTGGGATTTGTCTCTGTTACGATTCATATTTGAACCGCTTAATTAACACCCAAAAAAAAGACCAGACAAACTTGTCTGGCCATAACTCACGATGTAGTTGAATAGAGAAATGTGGTTTCACCACAGATGTTTTAAGAAGCTGTCTTAAACACTCAACACCATAGTAATGTTTACTAGAATGGCTGACATCAGTAAAACACCTGATAGTGGATGGGAGAAACTCCCTAATATCATTTACAGTGCTTTTTCGTGAATAAAGATATTCTTTTCAGAGTCACTAATTTCAGCTTTCAAAATACCCGAGGTTTT
>WTAY01000234.1 GCA_013139345.1 Methylophaga sp.
TTGCTGTAATGCCGCACCAAACCAGCGATTGTTTAATAGCATCTGATGGAAGCGTGGTGAACTATTAGCAAAACAAGCCAATGCGAGAATCAGAAACGGCGTGGTAGGTAAAATAGGTAATACTGCACCAATGATGCCTAAAGCCAGAAATAGCAGGCCAGAAATAAGTAATAGGTATTTTTTAATACGTTTGCGCATAGAAGGCTGTTCCTGATAGAGAAATTTTTAGTTTATATCTTCCGTTGCTAGCGGCCTCGCAATCCAATAGCCTTGAGCTATATCACAGCCACTTTTAGTTAGAAATTGTAGTTGTTCTTGTGTTTCTACGCCTTCAGCGACGACTTGCTTGCCCAATGCATGCGACATGGCTAATATCGCATGAATCACTGCCTGATCTTCCTTGCTACTGAGTAAATTGTAAATAAAAGAACGGTCGATTTTGATAAACGATGCCGGTAAATTTTTCATATAAGATAATGACGAATAGCCGGTACCAAAATCATCAATAGCAATCAAAACACCAGCTTCGACTAATTGGCGCATGACTTTAATAGCAATTTCTGGGGTTTTCATTAAGGCGCTTTCGGTGATTTCAACTTCGATCCATTCTCTCTGCGCGCCTGTGCTATCAATCTGGCTTATGATTTTGCTGGCCAAGTCCAAGTTGATTAGTTCTACAGCAGAAATATTAACGGCTATTTTGCCAAAATCAAAACCAAGCTGCGACCAATGCACTGTTTGTAAACAAACGGCAGTCATGACCCAATGGCTGAGCTCTACAATCAGGCCGGTTTCTTCCGCTAATGGAATGAATTCTAGGGGCGATATTATACCTAATTTAGAATGATGCCAGCGCATTAAGGCTTCATAGCCAATTGTTTTATTGGTTTTAAGGCAAAGTTTCGCTTGATAAAACATTTGTAACTCAAAGTCCTGTGTATAACAATTTTGTGCTAATGCTTTGCGTAATGACTGCTCCAGTATCAGTCGTCGGTTATTTGCGTGAATTTGTTCAGAAGAGCAAAATGTATAACCTTGTTTCCCTTTCTTGGCACAATACATCGCATTATCAGCTTGCTGTAATAAAGTTTTTACATTTGTACCATCACCAGGATAAATGGCAATACCGATACTAGAGCCTAAAATAAACTGCTGTTCATTGAGCATGTAGGGTTGTAATAAATGCTGTAATACTTTTTTGGCTACGACTTCAGCGGCATCAGCATCCGTATCCGGTAAAATTAGCGTAAACTCATCTCCGCCGACTCGAGCGGCAAGGTCTGAGTCACGTAAGTCTGCTAGTAGGCGGTTAGCGGTTTCTTTCAGCACTTCATCACCCGCCGCATGACCTAAATTATCATTAATTATTTTAAAGCGATCAATATCAAGAAATAGCAGGGCCATCGAGTTATTATGCCGATGCGCCAAAGCAAGCGTTTGTTCAAGCCGGTCTAAAAATAAACGGCGATTGGCTAAGCCCGTTAAATCATCATAATAAGAGAGCCAGTTGAGTCGCTCTTGAGCCTGTTTTAATAGGGTGATGTCATGAGCAATGCCGTCGAGGCCAATACATAGCCCAGATGCATCATAAACGGGACTTTCTAAAACTTCGATGCAGCGTTTATTACCGTATTTATCAAATAATTCAACTTCATACGCGGGTACTTTTTCACCGTTCAAGCAGCGCCCTGTGTAGTCATCAATTAAAGCATTATTAGGGTGATCGGTTTGATAAGTGCTGTAATGCTGTAAAAATTCAGTAATACTATAGCCTAATATTTTTGTGACTGAAGGGCTTAAGTACGAAAATACACCCTCTAAATCATGCTGATAAAAGAAGTACTCATCATGTAAATTTTCCACCAAACTACGGTATTTTTGTTCACTATCGTGTAACTGCTCGGTGCGCTCAAATACCTGTGTCTCCAAATTTTCTTTAAAATGTTCAAGCGCGTTATTAGATTCGAAAAGTTTATTTTTGGTGCTGATAATGCGTTTATTTTGGTAGCGTATTTGTCTAATCCATAGCAACAAAACAATAACAATAAAGAGCAAAGGGGCAATAAATTTACTAATGGTTGCATAATCAATGGGCAATTCGAGTTGTGTATGCCACCTTTCATTAATTGCTTGTTTTTCTTCTGGCGTTAATGTGTCTAAGCCTTTTTGTAAAATAGTGGCTAAAATTGGCCAGTCATTGCGTACAGCAATGCTTTCATTAGCACTATTGCGATCATAAAAAGCACCAAATTTAAGTTGTGTTAGTAGGTATTTATTTTGCAAATAAGAGCTAGCGGCAAAGAAGCTGATAGCCGCATCGGCTTGTTCGCTTTCGACGGCTTCTAAAGCATCGCGCATGTTATCGACATAAAAAGGTGTGATGCTGGGGAACTCGTTCAGGATGCGGGTTGAATATTGATAGTTTTTCACTAGCGCTACGATTTTTTCAGGCAGCTGGTTACGGTTAGTGATTTGTTGGCCATTTTTATTGGTAATAATAGCTAATGATTTAAATACATAAGGCTGGGTAAAGGCAAAGAATTGCAGGCGTTCTGGTCTGTTAACCATCGTAGCAACGGCATCAACTTCTTTGTTGATTGCTGCTATATAAACCTCTTTCCAGACAGTGCGTTTATCTACTTGGAACTGAATATCCAGCTTCTGACTGATTAAGTGCAGGGTGTCATAGGCGACTCCCGTTAACTTGCCATTATCGATGAAGCTATACGGAGGGAAATTACCGTCAAAAGCTATGCGAATAGGTTGGTGAGAGTCCAGCCACAAGCGTTCCTCTGCTGTCAATTCAACAGATTGAATCATGTCTTCAGGGGCTCTATCTTGTTGAGTAATGCTCTGTGAAGTAGCTGAGATAGGGAGAAGAACTAAAAGTAGCGACAAAATAATTGAATTCAATATATCTCAGCGTATTTAATTAGTAACGTTCCCAGTATAGTCTAACGTTTTGGTTTAGGCAAAAAAGCTACTGGCCTATGCTAGTATCAGAATTTTGTATTATTATGATTCGGTTAGCTCAATAATTTTCTCAAAATTAAACTGCTCAACTAAGTGCTTTAAGTGCTCGGCAATAACTGGTTCTGCTTCTTGAATTTTAGCAATCACTTCTAAACTTAACTCTATATCTAAACTATTAGCAGCTTCGGCTAACTGATGTCGCCACGCAGATTCAAAATGACTTAGCTGCTCGGCATCAAGCATATTTGGTGTTGTGGCTTGTATGTCAATTTCTTGGGTTTGATACTGATATTCGATGTCTAAGTATCTAGCCATGCAGTTAAAAATATCTTCATCGCGAAATGGTTTATTAACAATTTCATTAACTCCAGCATGCAAAAGTGCATAACGCTCTTGCTCAAAAACCGAAGCTGTAACGGCAACAATGGGGGTATTTTTACCTTTAGCTAACTCTCTAATTTTATGGGTTGCGGTAATGCCGTCCATAACCGGCATACGTCTATCCATCCAAACAAAATCCGGAGCACATTGTTTAAATTGCTCTAGGCCTTGCTGCCCATTAATCGCCTCAATCACTTGAAAGCCTACAGATTCTAAAATCCGACGTAATAACAAGCGATTTTCCATTTGATCTTCAACGATCAGAACTCGGTAGTTGGGTTGCCCTGCTGCTAGACCGATAATTTTATGATTGCCTTTTGGCGCAATACTTAATAAGTTCTGTTCATCGAGTTTAATAATGGGGATGGCGACTTTAAAAGTAGTGCCTTTGCCTAGTTCACTGGTAACAGAAATATGGCCTTTTAACAGTTCAGCAAACTGCTGGGTAATCGCTAAACCAAGACCTGTGCCTGTTTGTTCCGCTTGCTCCCCGACTTGAATAAACGCACTAAAAATCAGCGGTAATTGTTCTTTGCTAATTCCACGCCCCGTATCTTTTACTTCAAAGCAAATAATAGGCTGATCTAAATTATCCTCATAAGAGCTTAAGCGTAGTAACACCTGCCCACTATCTGTGCATTTGATAGCATTACTAAGTAAATTAGTCAAAATCTGGCGTATTTTCCCGGCATCACTATCAATAGCTCGCGGAAAAGATGAGGATTGATCCAAGAATAAATCAATGCCTTTGGATGTCGCTCGCTCATGCATCATATCAATAATGTCGCGCATCAAAAGTCCTAAATCAAAAGGCTCATGCTCCATTTGCATGCGGCCTGATTCGATTTTAGCCATATCCAAAATATCATTAATCAAGTTGAGTAAATGATTACCGCTACGATTAATAATATCCAGGTTTTCTTTTTGCTCCAGTGTTATGTTTGGGTCATCTAACATTAAGCGAGAAAAACCAAGAACAGCATTCATAGGCGTGCGTAATTCATGGCTCATATTGGCCAAAAAAATACTTTTTGCCTTGTTAGATGATTCCGCCGCATTTTTTGCATTCTCTAATGCTGAGCTTGTTTCTTGTAATTGTAAATTGCTTTTCTCTAAGTCTGATGTGCGTTCAGAGACACGTAACTCTAGGTGTTCATTTAATTGTAGTAGTTCAGATTTAGATTTCTCTAGTGCTGTGATTGCACTGTTGCGCTCTTGTTCCCTTAATTTGATATTTTGGCGCATATTCTCAAAGCCATTAGCTAGTTGACCGATTTCATCGTGGCTGTTATTTTTTAAGGAGACCTCATAGTTTCCTTTAGTAAGCTCTAGCACAGCAAGGGAAATAGCCTGTAAAGGATTCAGGACACTCCAGGTTAAAATTAGCCCTAAAAATAAGACAATTAAAACAATCAGCACTGCGGTGCTTATCAGGTTATTAATAAGGTCTTGCTTGAGGCGCTCAGTGACTAAGTGATTACTTAAGGATATTTTTAACACACCAATTTCTTCATTGTTGCGTAATATTTTAGTCTGCCTTACTAAGGTGCTTTCGGCTGCTACAGCATCCGTTACTTGAGAAATCACTTGCCAGTTTTGATCGCGCACCAAGGCTTCTTCTAAATCTTCGGCTCCGGTAACGCTAATGGCATACATTTCATCATCGGCCATTTCTGTCTGTATAATTTTATAGACCCAACCTTCATCCAATTCCCATAAAGGCAAAATCAAGTTTTCTTCAAGACGCTGTAATTTATGTGTAGCGCGTAGCTCAAGCTCAGCATGTAAGGTTTGCTGAGTTTGAAAGTAATGATAAGTAGCAGAAGCCCCTAGAACAGAGATGACAATTAATAAAAGGCTGATGATGATTTTTGATTTTATACTCACGTTATTTTTATTCGTCTAGGTCAAAATTATATAGGCGGTCATAGCGCGCCAACTCCTCATACCAATTATTAGGCATCGCTATGCCTTTGTAATGTTTTGCTAATATTTCTTG
Source organism: Methylophaga sp. (assembly GCA_013139345.1). Taxonomy (GTDB): domain Bacteria; phylum Pseudomonadota; class Gammaproteobacteria; order Nitrosococcales; family Methylophagaceae. The sequence continues at coordinate 5,354 of WTAY01000234.1, forward strand.
ATACCGCCCGGTGGCAATAATATTTTTCAACGCTTTACGGTAGCGTAGCGCTATTTGTTTTGCACCGGGCATTTCTTCATTAATCATGATGGCGATAGCCTCCGGTTTATGAGTAATGCTGATGTGTGCAAAATCTTGTCGCTGCATTGGGTAAAGTTTCTTAATCATTTGCTCGGCAATGAAATCTATTTCTATCGCTAAATCAATCCGGCCTAATTTAAGTTTTTTAAAAATAGAGGCTTGGCTATAGCTGGTTTCAAACTGAATACCTGCGCGCTCAAAAGCTTGCTGGTCAATTAAAGAACCACTCAATATGCCAATTTGGTATTGTTTTAAGTCGGTGAGCTTACTCAAGGTGATTTTTTCTAGGTGATTCGGCTGATAGTAATAAAACGAAGCTTGGTATAGGGCGATAGGAATAATGCCAGCAAAGTCCTGCTCTTTGAGATAAAAAACGGGGTTGCCTAAATCATTATTATGCGTATCTTCAATTAAACGTTTTAGTGGCTTAAAAATGACTTCCGCATTTAGCCCCGCTTCGGCAGAAAGTGCCTGTAAAATCTCTCCGCACAACCCTTGCTCAGGCATTTTGAATGACCAATAAGGTGGGCTTTCATTAGCGCCAAAATGGATAGTTTCTGCTGCACTAGCCCACGAAGCTAGATATAAAAAAAGGCTTAACACACCAGCTAAAGGCTTTCTAAGATTCATTAATAAGCACCTAATAAAAATTAATTTAACACTTCTGTAGGATGGGTAGAGTGCAGTACTTGTTTTTGGGCCGTAATGAAACGCATCAACCCACGCCTGTTAACTCTTCAGTGCCAGTGGCTCATTCGAGGCTGATTTGATAGGTTGTACTACGAGCTCTAACGGGGCGTAAAAAGATGCTTTACCCATCCTACCTGAATCATTAACGCATAAGGTTAAAATAATTATGCGCCAGTACTTACTTATTGTATACGTTTGATAAATTCATCGGCAGCAATATCGCCCCCTAAATGATTGTGTAAAATTGTTTGATACTGGCCACTGTTAATCAGTTTTTTCAAACCAATTTTAAATGCTTTAGCTGCTTGTTGGCCTTCCGGGTGGTTTTTATTAAAGGTAATGCCCATAAGCACCTTACCTGCTTTAGGCGTCATTTTAATAAACAAAGCTGCCTGCTCTGGTGAGTGTTGCTTGTTTAAATAGTTAAACGTAGCTTCAGGCATGCCAATGAAATCTATTTTCCCTTGCTGTAACTGCTTTACTAAGGCCGGTGTTCTGGCGTACTTTATATTGATACCAGCTTGCTTATAAGCACTGACATCCTCGCTTTTGTTAGCGCCATAAGTTTTACCTTTTAAATTTTTCAGTTTCCCCGTCCAATCTAAAACCTTCGTTTCGCCCTTTTGATAAGCATAAAAAAATGTATCTAAACCTAAAACAGGAATAAAAATCGCTTTTCTGTTTGCAGCTTTCGACAGCTTGAAGTCTGGACCAATAATTGCCAAAGGCATTTCTTGGCTAAAATAATATTGCACCATACTTTGGGTCGGTAAAATATTAACCGTGCCTGCTATGCCTTCTGCTTTTAGCACGCTGCTGATAAGATCCATTAATAAGCCTTGTTGTTCATGTGTATTACCGACAAAAGGCGAGTATTCCTGTGCATACATGATGTTTTTGTCAGTCACAAATAAACTCGGCGCAACTCTAGGGCCAGTAGCTGCACTATTAGCCGAGAATAAAATAAGAGTCAGACTACAAAGGCTGATAAATTTATACTTTAATATCATGGTTGCTCTCCGTGTTAATCAGCAATGGCAGAAGTAGATAAGGCTGTCACTTTATCCCATAAACCAAAATGAGCGCCAAAGGGTGAGGTTTGTGAAAGGAAAATAGTGATGGTCTGTTCTTTTGGATTTACACTGAATCGGGTTGAGTAATACCCCGCCCATTCAAATACGCCAACATCGCCGCTATCAACATTGTGGCTGCGATCTTCTTGTATAGCAAAACCCAAGCCAAACTTCCAGCCGTGGCTATGTAATAAAGTCGCGTTATGCTCACCAATATGATTGGTTGCAGTCATTAATTCAACTGTTTTTCGACTTAATAAACGCACACCATCCAACTCACCTTTATTTAACAGCATTTGTGCAAAACGATAGTAATCATAGGCCGTGGATAAAACACTGGCTCCGCCAGATAAATATTTCCCCGAAGTTGCATAAGCATCATTAGGGCACAAAGCTAAATCACCATCAATTAAAGGGCCAGTTACACGCTCTAAAGAGCCTTTCCAGTCAGAGTTCCAGTCAGCTGAGAGTCGGCTTATTTTGCTTTCTGGAATATAAAAATGGCTATCTTGCATTTTTAACGGATCAAAAATCTGAGTCTGCACGAACTGATCAAACTTTATGCCTGAAACAACTTCGACTAAATAACCCAAAACATCCGCAGAAAGCCCGTATTCCCATTCTTCACCGGGTTGTGCATATAACGGCAACTTAGCTAAGCGTTTAACCATCTCACCGATAGTTTCATCGGGGCGACAAAAGCCATCGGTAATGCCGGCTTCGCGATAAAAGCTGACAACTTGTTCGCGTTTATCATTTGGAAACCAGCCCGTTGAGGCTAAATATAACAGGCCTGAGGTATGCGTTAGTAAATCATGAATAGTAACATCGCGTTTAACGGGCACTAATTTATAAGGAAATTCACTGCCTTTAGGATTCATTTCCAGAACTTTCTGGTTTTGGAATTCAGGAATATATTTTGCGATAGGATCAGATGGGAGCAACTTGCCTTGCTCGTATAGGAGCATGATCGCAGTACTGGTCAGCGGTTTGGTCATTGATACAATTCTGAAAATAGTATCTGCCTGCATCGGCTTGTCAATATCAGCTAAGCCACTAGGGCGTAAATAAGCAATTTTACCTTTGCGAGCGATGAGAGTGACTGCGCCAGCTATTTTTTTCTGTTCGATATGCTGGTCAATCACTTGGCTTAACCTACCTAAACGCATACTTGATAAACCGACGGACTCTGGTTTTATTGGCTCAACAGCTAAAGCCAAGCCGCTATAAGCAAGGCTTAAACCCGCTAGTAAATGATATACTTTTTTCATAAAAACGCCTTCACCCAATAAGGGGATTTATAATTAAATAATACTAGTCACATCAATCCTACGCATAAAGTGATGGGCTTCGCAAAAGGCGCTTATCTAAAGTAAAAATGCGACTCTATGTAAGTGTAAATTGATTCGCGTTGGGTAGATAACCTCATAGCTATCAATAAGCTTTATTCAAATTAATGTATGCCTATTATTCATCAGAATGCCCTTCCTGATATTTTTGCCCAATGGCTAAAAATTGATCCATTGATGCAAGCATCAAATCAACTAACTCAGGATCGAAGTGTTTACCGCGTTGTTCTTTGAAAAAACTGAATATCTCATCTAAAGGCCAGGCCTTTTTATAACAGCGAGCGTGTCCAAGCGCATCAAACACATCGGCAATAGCAGTAACACGTCCGGCAAAGCTAATTTCTTTGCCCTTTAATCCGCGCGGGTAGCCGCTACCATCCCATTTTTCATGATGTTCATGGGCAATGGTGGCCGCAGTTTTTAGTAAGGGCCGATGTGAAACGGATAGCATTTTATAGCCTAGCTCACTGTGTGTTTGCATAACGCGCCACTCGTCGGCATCTAATTTTCCTGGTTTATGTAAGATATGATCAGCAATACCGACCTTGCCTATATCATGCATAGGTGAGGCTTGTTTAATGATCCATGCATCTTCACTACCGGCTAAGTGTGCGAGTAAATAACAATATTCAGCAACTCGTTTAATATGTAAGCCCGTTTCATGGGAGCGCGTTTCACAGATTTCCCCCATAGTCATAATGGCTTCACGCTGTGTTTCGATAATTTCTTGGGTTAGTGCTTCTGCTTTTTCCATGCCTAATTCAATTTTAGCCTCCATATCATTCTGATAGGCTTTTAATTGCACATGAGTAGAAACGCGCGCTTTGACTTCTTCAAATTGGAAAGGTTTGCTTATATAGTCAAGGCCACCCACTTGAAAAGCTTTTAATTTGTTCTCAATATCGCTTAAAGCACTGATAAAAAGCACGGGGATATCTTTAGTCGAATGCTGACTTTTTAGTATTCGACAAACCTCATAACCATCCATCTCCGGCATTTTAATGTCTAATAAAATAAGATCAGGTAATTGGTGTTCAACCGCTTTTAAAGCTAATTTACCACTTGAGGCAGGGCGAACTTTATAACCGGCTTCTTTAAGGATATTTGACAGCAACTGAAGGTTTTCCAGTGTATCATCTACGATTAAAATATCTGCTGGCTGATTAGGATTTCGCATGGTTTAGGTTCTATCCGTGAGATTTTAGATAATAGCGTAATCCATTCTATTAAAAAACCTAGGGTTTAGGCTAGTTATTTAAAAAATAATTAATTCTTGGAATAAGAAAATCACTATGAATTTAGGACAAAAGTTTATGAGCTCAGCGTTGAGCTGGTTGCTGGCGCTGTTAAAGGTCGTCGTTGTATTATTTGTTTTAGGCATTGCAAAAGTTATTTTGCGTACTAATCCAGACCTTGCTATTCCTGTGCTAGGGACTGCCACCATTCTATTTTTACTATGGTATTTCGCACCGCAGATAAAGCGCTTTTTAAATAATGAGTGAGCTAAATGAAAGTAATGTTTTGGGTGGCTGTTTTGGTGTGTACATCAGGGTTATCTAACATGCGTTAATAGTTTTCCTTATCTAGAGGGTTGATTTATTTGAAAATTTTATATGGTCTATAAAGCTCTTCAATTAACGTATCCGAACATTGAAATATTCGGTTTTTTTAGCGTTAAATTAATTAGGCTAAATAAAGTATGAGAAATTACTTCTTTTGGGTGCTGGATTACTTGTTTCTGCTATGAATGCTAATGCAGCATGAGGCTCCATTTGTAGGAATTCGTCCAGCGATGGAAAAGTATCATATTATTGGTGATGAGCTTGCTTATCAATGTGGTGCTAAAACTATGTCTTAGCAACGTGTAAAGCAGAGTATATAGCGGATAAAGAAAATCCAATTGAGATGCTGTGCAGACTTAGAAGTAAAAGGGCCTTCTGAAGGTGCTGGTGGGTTTACTGTGAGTCAAGGCGGTGTTGTAACGGCTACTTGTAAAGCACCTAGATAACTTGCTTACTCGGTTTTTTATGGTGGTAAGTGATTTTCTGCTGTAATAGGCTGAAATAAAAAGGGGGAAGAGCAGGGATGCTCTTCCCCCTTTTTAATTATGCTTTGCAAAAAATAGAGCTTTGGAAATGATGGTTTTTCTGGTGTCAGAAGCGAAAGTTGGTCTTAATACTCCACGTCATAATATATATTCTGTACATCATCCAGGTCATTAAGCATATCTAAAAACTTCTCAAACATTTCTAAATCTTCACCGCTGATAGGTTTCGTTATTTGCGGTAAAAATTGAATCTCATCCACTTCAAAGTCAATTTCCCCCAGAGCATCAATTAGCGCTTGTTTGGCCTTAAAATATTCAGCTTGAGGTGCAAATACTGTGATTTTACCGTCTTCGCTTTCAATATCTGAAACATCCACATCGGCCATAAGCAAGGCTTCGAGGATAGTTTCCTCATCATCATGCTTAAAGGAAAAGATAGCGGCATGATCAAACATGTGACTAGCAACGCCTTGAGTACCAATTTTACATTTTGATTTAGTAAAGCACTGACGAACATCACCAAAAGTACGATTAGGGTTATCGGTCAGGCACTCAATAATAACCATGCTGCTACCGGGCCCAAAACCTTCATAGCGAGCAGGTGCAAAATCTTCACCGCCACCACCTTTGGCTTTTTCTATCGCTTTTTCAATGACGTGGCTAGGAACTTGGTCTTTTTTAGCGCGTTCAATCAAGCCGCGTAATGCTAAGTTGCCATCTGGGTCGAACCCGCCAGCTTTGGCGCACACGTAAATCTCACGACCATACTTGCTGTAGACTTTGGCTTTGGCATCTGACGTTTTTGCCATTGAATCTTTACGGTTTGCGTAGGCTCTACCCATGAGTTTGTTTCTCCACTAATAATGATGGTGTAATTCAATGAATTTTACAGGGAAATATTTTTTGAGGAAACCTTTAAACAGTTAAAGTGACAACTGAGGTGTTTTGATTTTTTGTGCGATACAAAAATAACAGGCACAAATAAAGCCAGTCTAGGCTGGCTTTATTTTTAGCTTCTATGGTCGAGGGCTGGAATTGAACTGGCACTTCCGAAGAAACCGGGTTTTGAATCCCGAAAAAAGATCTGTCAACTGATTACAATCGACGTTAATCCTGGCTATTAACGGAAATATCTTTAACGAACGCAGACAATTTATGTAGAATAATATCAACCACTCTGCGCAAGATTCACACAGGCTATAAATAAAGGTGTCGCTTAGAATGCCTAAATTACTCAAATGTTGATAGCTTTTAATTTGGAACAAGCTTTATTTCAACATGGCAGTCTACAGCTGTTGCATATTTACGCAATGCGGCAAGAGAAAAGGGGGGGCACCGCGAGCTTCTAATCTTGCAATGGCAGGTGTTTAGTTCCCATACGGTTAGCCACTTCAGCCTGAGTAAGTCTCGCATTTAAGCGAGCTTCTAATAATTCATCAAACAAAGCGAATTCTTCTTCTAAAGCATCATATTCAGCTTGAACCTCAGGGGTGCTTAACATTTTGTTTTTGAGTTCATTATGCGTCAATATTGGCTTTTACCTCATTAATTCTTGATGTAGCGATTTTTAATTCTTTAGCAGGCGTATTTTGTGTTTTTTTACTGAAAGAATGTAACATCACAATCAAATTAACGACTACGCATATTACCAAGTGTCATTGCACTGATTTTCTATAGTAACTTCAAGCCATAGATAGCAGTCATCCCAAGAGTATAACCAGCAAGAATATAAACATTTCGAGGGTTTCCCGATAATTTAGGCGTTTTAATTTGAGAAACATTCAAAAATGTTAGTGTTAGGCAGCTTGCATAAAGAATGTAAGAAAAAGTCTCTTGATTAAAAAACCCTGAAAATAGAACGATAAAAACAAGAATGATGCTGTTATTATCAAGTGCAAGACCTGTGTAGTGTTTGCCCCCAGCAAGACCAAAGGTACTAAAATAACTTAAACGTATGGCTGCACCGGCCATCATTAAAAAAGCACCTACTAAAAAAATAGCTTCAAATTTTCCATAACTCAACAATAGAATAGCTGGTGTTACTCCATAGCTTACAATATCAATTAAGACATCAAGTTGACCGCCAAAAATGCCTTGCTGTTTAGTCCTGCCTTTCATGCTTCGTGCAATAAGCCCATCAGCCCAATCAAATGCAACAGCCCAAATCATACCAATCATAGTAATGGCATAAAAACCTAAAATACTAGTGTAAATTGCTAGTAGGGTACAAGCCAAACCAGCCAATGAGCAAAGGTTAGGAACATCATTGACATAAGAAAGTATGGTGCCTGGTTGTTCTTTATTGGGTAATGATTTTTCTGTTGTCATGATGCTTCCTTTAATTGCCCAATCTATTATGGCGTAAATGTTTCTATATGGTTGAATGTGCTATAGTAACAAGATCATTAAAGGGTTTAAAGGGT
>WTAY01000041.1 GCA_013139345.1 Methylophaga sp.
ATTTGAACACTTTACTACTTGTGCTTCCATTTGCCTTCACATGATGAATTTTATAATCAACCACCAGCTTTTGTATTTGATTCAAAGATGACGATAATAATACATCGATCTCTAGACTCTCACCTAAGTGAATTGTTTTGCTCTTCAAATCAAATGAATTAATTGTAAGCTGTACTTCTTCACTATAACCAAGCAATGGGAAAACCTCTTCCCTCCCCTGTTTGACTAAACTACGTAGTGCATGATGAATAATCCATTGTCGGTCTGGAGAAGCACCTTTTAGCCACTGCTGACATAAAGTAATGACCTTCTCAGGATTATCTTTAGCAATATCATTTAAGTTATTGGCGACTGACTTACGCACATAAAGGCTAGGATCATCTTTTAATTGTTCAAGGATCGGGAATATAGCATTTGGCTGTTCACAGAATGCGACTAGCCGCTTTCCCCACGGTAATCGTGGACGAATACCTTCGCAAGCCAATCTTCTGACATGCTCATCAGCATCACGACTCCATTGCAATAGCACCTTATAAGTGAAGTCAAAATGCTGTTCAATAAAAGGACGTATAGCAAACTCAGCTGAGAATAAAGGCGTTAATTCCTTGAGTACATTCAATGAAACTTCTGGCTGTTCAAGGCCATGCACAGCTACATAATCAATCAAAGGCCATGCTGCAAACCCACTTAATGCATCGCTCTCATCACCCCAATCCCAGTGCAGTTTTACTTGCAGTAGTATTTCAGCTGTTTGTTGAAAATCTTCTGGTAAATAATGTGCTAACACCGCAATCAAATGATCGACGCGCTGTTTTAATTCCAAATCATCAATTTCTTGTAGCGCTTCATCTCGAAACTGCTGTTGTGGAAAGTCATCGATAATATTAGCAAGAACAGTACAGATGCGTGACACTGCACCTGTACTTAATCCTGACTTCATTAACTTCTGCTCACTCATTCATGAGTGCCATTCATTATTTTTTGATGAATAAGGCAATTGATTCAACATGTGTTGTATGTGGGAACATATCCATCACACCTGTTGAAACCAATGTGTAACCATGTTTATTGACCAACTCACCAGCATCACGCGCTAAGGTTGCAGGGTTACATGACACATAGACCAAACGTTCAGCACCTAATGCTGCCAATTGATGTAATACTTCAAATGCACCACTACGAGGTGGGTCTAATAATATCTTGTTAAAACCTGCTTTAGCCCACGGGTAATCTTTTAACTCGGTCTGAGTTAGATCTGCTTGTTCAAAAGTCGCATTCCCTAAATCATTTTTGTTGGCATTATCTTTGGCATGACGCACTAAGGCTTCATCACCTTCAACACCGACCACTTCGCTGACACGTTTTGCTAATGGCAAAGTGAAATTACCTAAACCACAAAATAAATCTAAAATCCGATCATCACTAGACACTTCTAGCAACTCCATCGTACGTTCAATCATCTTCAAGTTAATACCGGCATTAACTTGGGTGAAATCATTCGGTTCAAAGTCTAACTGCAAGCCTGCTTCTGGTGCATAACTTAGTTGTGGATTTTCAGGCCAAATTGCAGTGACCGTATCAGGTCCACCTGATTGTAGATAAATCCATAAGTTATTTTCTTGCCCATAAGCAATCAAAGCCTGTGTATCTTGCTCAGACAAGTCATCAAGGTTTCTGAATATCAACGCAACATGCTCATCATCCATCGCCACTTCAATCTGAGCGATACGATTATGTGCATCTAACTTGGCTATCATTTCGCCTAATTCTGCTAAACGAGCACCGACACGTTGGTCTAAGACTTCACAATGTTCAAGCACGGCTAAGTACGGTGTACCTTTTTCTCGGAATCCAACCAGCACTCGCTCTTTTTTAGGGACATGTTTGACACCTAAACGTGCTTTACGACGATAGCCCCATAATGGGCCTCTAAGCGGTTCTAACCAACTCTCAGGTGCCAGCTTACCAAAGTGAGTTAAATGCTCCTCTAAGGTATTCTGCTTTGTCGCTAATTGAGCTTCTGGCGACATATGCATCAAACTACACCCACCACACACACCAAAGTGCTGACATTTTGCATCAACGCGGTCATCACTTGGGTTAGCAACAAGTTCTATCGTTTTCGCTTCATCAAATTTGCTATGTTTTTTAGTATAGAGAAATTTAACGGTTTCCCCTGTTAAAGCGCCATCTACAAATACTGTTTTACCTTCTATTCTCGCAATACCTCGGCCATCATGTGAAAGCGTTTCAATCAATGCTTCAACAGGATCTTGCGGTAATCTTTGTCTTCTACTGTTACGTCGTGCCATCTATGTTTTCTCTACTGTGTTCAAAACTAGAAAATCTAGCAATGTATCTTTCTCATTGCTAGATCTTAACTTTAGGGATATTAAAATTACTTTTATTTTTGTTGCCATGCTCCACCACTTTGGAACCACCAGCCACTTGTAGCCTTACTCACCCAACGACGAGCAAAAGTTGCTTGAATATCAGCTTTCCATTCTGGGTGTCCATTTGCTCTAGCAATCTCTGCATACAGTGCATTTCGATCTTTATTTTCGTCTGCAACCAAACCTTTCACTTTATTTCTGTCTTTTAAGGCAATCGCTTTTGCATCTCTTACTGTCACTAAACCGTCTTCTGTTAGGCCGACAGCCCCACTACTATAGTGAGGCTTTAAACTCGCATGGCGAGACTTCATTTTGTCCTGAATAGCATTAACCGCTGGCGAACTAATATTCAAGTTCACTTCTGCTGAAGCTGGTGATACCAACCAGTTTAAGATAGTTAGTGCCATGTGTTGTCGTTCATTTAACTTAATACTGCTTTGCTCTTCTGGCATAGATTTATCGTTAGATTCTGTTGATGCCGGTCCCCATACATCTTCAATAATACGATCAGCAGCCTTTTCAGCTGCAGCAGCAGGAAAATAAATATTAATTGTCACGCACGAAACAAGCATTAAACCTGCTGCACTACCTGTTAACCATCTTAAAAACTTCATAACTGCTCCTAATTTATTCCACTTTATTTAATTACTGGCCCTGAACTCTCACTCACTGCTTTTAAGCGTTCAATCAAATCAGGCCAATCAACCCGTCGAGTATAGCCCACTACATTAATTCTTGGCGGTAATCCACCACCTTTAACAATGTAATAGCCCTGCTTTGCATCGCCGACTCCTGACATTTCACAAATGTCATTACGCAATTTACAGCTTAGACCCAAACGTTGGTATGAAAAATCCTCAAAGAAGCGTAAAAAACTTCGTTGCAGAACACCTGCAGCGCCACCACCGATTTGCGATAGATTATCTACCGCTTTTTGACTTATCTTGCGACGACTTTTATCACCTTCTGGTGTAGCAAACTTGGCATCAAAATAAACGGGCTGCCAGTTAGATAACCGAAAGTTAGTCACTTTTCCATCCAGTTTTCCTGTAATTTTACCAAAATCGAATGTTTGAGTAAGTACTTCTAGGTTTAGCCCCTTCATATCAATATTTGCCTGAAGTTGAGGCAATGATCCAAAAGGTTTATCTAAGCGTAAATCACGAATAATGGTTACTCCTTCGAATAACTTCACCTTTAAGGCCCCATCAACTTCAACCTTATGATCCGCATAACTCACGTGAGGAATAATGCCCGATAATTTGCCGTGCATTAAAGGCCACTCTAATGCCGCACTTAGCGATTCCATAGAAATAGGTGTTAATGCTCCTTCAAACGTCCATTCCAGATTGTCATCACCCGGATTATGTAAACTAAAATTATTTAGCTGTAACTCACCATCTAATATCGGTAATAACCAAGGTTCTTCTAATGCAAGGGAAGAGTTTTGTACATTCGCTCTAATCGTTGACTTACCTAGAGGAATTGCATACACATACGCATTTTGCCAATTTAATGCTAAGGATTTAACGTGTTCATAATTTGACCATGCTAATGTTCCCGATACATCATCAATACCAAAACGTTGTGCTTGGTCATCAACAAAGACCTTATCGAAGCCTACGGATAGATGATAATTAGCTGCCTGCTTTTCATACTGGAAGTCAACACTCCCTGCTAACTCCATATTATCTAATGCGGTACCGACAACAAAAGGTTGGATCCATATAGGGTATAACTTAGTAAGCTCTGATTTTCCCACTTCAATTTTCACGTTGTTAATTTGAGAGAAGGACGCACTTCCACTTGCTTTAATATCTGTAATATTTTCTTGCGTTACTTCGGCATGGCTAACACTAATTTCTTCTTTATCTTGCAACCATTGACCTTGAGCATTTATTTTTAACGGTGTCTCACTCAGGTCTAAAAATATAGGGTCGACATACGCTTGACCAGCTGTAGTAGCAACGTCTATTTTCCATTGCCAACCCTGTTGCACTCGCTCGGCCTCAATAGCCCATGTACTCGCTAGCCCTTCACTAACGTAAAGTCCCTCACTATCACTGACATTAACTTCCTTACTTACTAAGTCTAACTCTAGTGCATTCAGTTGGTTTGCCTGACCAAATAAATCAAGATCCAATTTCAAGTCACCTTCAATACTCCAATTGGCTAGTACTTTAAGTTGATCTGGCTGTAAATAAGGGGAAAGAAAGTTAATGAGTGATGATAATTGCAGTTGAGGTGTATCGGCAAATAGCTTCCATTTATCGTGTTTAATAATAAATGTGACAGAAAAGAAGGCTGAGGCTAAGTTTAGGTTTTCAATTTCAAGTTTATACTTTTCATCACCGGGTAGTGCTTCCAGTTCAAAGTCGAGCTTTTGTAGACCCAGTTCTTTTTGATGAAAGCTAATGTGTCCTCGTGAACACATATACTTTTCAGAGACAATCAGTAATTCTTTACAGTTAAGCTTTATCTTTTTAATGTTGCCTATCGGCTGGGCTAATTGCACACTATCTGCTGAAGCAGTAAAGCCTATTCCTTTCGCAGTTAATGTCATATCAACTTTCAGGTTTTGGGCATTCATATCTTCAAAAGACCATTGCCCAATCGACACGTTCACACTGTTATTTGCTGTGCCAATGGCTGGTATCACAAACAAAATAAACGAGATTAAAAACCTCACTACTTGCCACATATTATTCTGCAGGGAAGACACCTGTTGATAGGTAACGATCACCTCGATCACAAATAATGCTCACAATAACCGCATTCTCAACCTGCTCAGATAATCGTAAAGCAGCAGCAACAGCACCACCTGATGACACACCACAGAATATTCCTTCTTCTGTTGCTAGTCGTCGCATCGTATCTTCGGCAACGTCTTGCTCCATTTCAATCATGCTATCCACACGTTCTGCTTCAAAAATGGTCGGTAGATATTCTTTCGGCCAACGACGAATACCGGGAATGCTGGCACCATCAACAGGTTCGACACCGACAATTTGAATGTCTTGGTTTTGTTCTTTTAAATAACGCGATGTCCCCATAATGGTCCCTGTCGTGCCCATAGCACTGACAAAATGAGTAATTTCGCCGTCTGTATCACGCCAGATCTCAGGCCCTGTTGTTTGATAATGGGATAGAGGATTATCAAAATTAGCAAACTGGTTGAGTACTTTCCCTTCACCTTTCTTTTCCATCTCTAGGGCTAAATCGCGAGCAGCTTCCATCCCTTCAGTTAAGATAATCTCGGCACCATAAGCACGCATAGATGCACGACGCTCGCTACTCATATTCTTAGGCATCAGCAATATCATTTTATAGCCTAATATGGCCGCCACCATTGCCAATGCAATACCTGTATTGCCACTTGTTGCTTCGATCAGTGTATCGCCAGGTTTAATATCACCTCGTGCTTGTGCTTCGCTGATCATGCTCATAACAGGGCGATCTTTAACCGACCCTGCTGGATTGTTACCCTCTAATTTAACAAGAATGGTATTACTTGTATTGCCCGGCAGGCGTTGTAACCTAACTAATGGCGTATTACCAATAAAGGCTTCAATTGTTGGGTAGTGTTTCATCTTATCGCTCCATCAGAGTTACAAAAGCAACGGCGTAGTCTTTTTCATCGCTTAGGCTAATCATACTCCGGCCAATATTAAGTTCAGTTAGCAACTCAAGGCCCTGCTTTAAAAACTGTAGTTCAGGTTTTCCATTTTGATCGTTTGATACTTCGATATGGCGCAAACTCAACCCATCTCGAAATCCTGTACCTAATGCCTTAGCTGCCGCTTCTTTAGCAGCAAAACGTTTTGCTAAAAAACCTGCTTGGTTCTTAGTTTTTTGAAACCTTGTAAATTCAGCATCACTCAAAATTCGCAACGCAATTTTATCGCCATACTTATCAAGTAATGTTTGGATGCGTGGAATATGAACTAAATCAGTTCCAATACCAAAAATCATCCGCGGCGAGCTTCTATCATCAACTGTTTCATTTCTCGTACTGCTGATTGAAAACCAGTAAAGACTGAGCGTGCCACAATAGCATGACCGATATTCAACTCAACAATATTAGGAATTTCGGCGATCTTATCAACATTATGATAATTAAGGCCATGTCCTGCATTTACCTGTAAACCAAGGTTATGAGCATATTCCACTGCACTAATAATTGTTTGCAATTCATGCTCAGCTTCAGCAGGTGTTTCAGCATCGGCATAGCGGCCTGTATGTAATTCAATTACCGGTGCGCCACATTCTACTGAGGCATCAATTTGCTTAAAGTCAGGGTCGATAAATAATGACACGATGACATTAGATTCGGCCATACGTTGACAGGCACCTTTCATTTTAGAAAGCTGCCCTGCTATTTCTAAGCCGCCTTCTGTCGTTAACTCTTCGCGTTTCTCTGGCACCAAACAACAATCAGCTGGCAGATACTTTTCAGCCATTGCTAACATCTCGTCTGTGACCGCCATTTCAAGGTTCATTTTAGTTTGCAAAATATCCGATAACATTGCCACGTCGCGTTCTTGAATATGTCGACGATCTTCACGAAGATGCAGAGTAATCCCATCTGCACCCGCTTGTTCCGCTTCAATAGCAGCTTGAATAGGATCAGGATAACGAGTCCCGCGGGCCTGTCTTAACGTTGCAATATGATCAATGTTCACGCCTAAATAAATTGCCATCTATTTTCTAATCCTATTAATTCGCATACTGCTGTAACTGGGCAAATAATTGCCGGCTTTGTAATGGTTTGCCACCCAAATAAAAATGTATCACGGATCGCATTAGGTGTTTAATTTCTAACAAACTTTCTTTATCAAAATCACATTCCGTGATTAAGTGCCGTAAACTACGTCCTGATATTGAGGCTTCTTTCACACCATCATACCAGTGATATAACCCAGTATCAGGCCGATAAAAATAACGTTTATTTTCGTCTATTTCTTGTTCAGTTTCTACTTCATGGTCAAGTACCAAACCATATCCCAAGCTGTTTAATAATCGTTTTTCAAATAAGCGTAATTGTATTTCTGTATTATCGTCATCTTGTAGATGGAACAGTACATTCTGATACGCTGTAAAAATCTCAGCTTCTGGTAGGTTTAATGGTAAGAGTTTCACCATCAATTCATTAATATATAGCCCACATAATGCTGAATTTGCTTGCAAAATGTAGCGTGGTTTATCAACTTCAGCTGCTGTAAGCGTCTGTAAGTCACCACGACCAATCCAACTTAATAATAAGGGTTGATAGAGTTGTAATATTCCTGACTGACTGCGTTTTTTAGAACGTACGCCTTTTGCAACTAAACTAACTCGCCCAAACTGCTCACTAAACACATCGAGTAATAAGCTCGTTTCACGGTAAGGCCGTTGATGCAAGACAAAGGCAGGAGTTAGTTCTGCATTCAAGTCAGAAAACCTTATAACTCGTCGTTATAACCTAAGTTTTTCAACATACGCTCATTATCACCCCAGCCTTCCCGCACTTTCACCCATAAGCGTAAAAATACTTTTTTATCAAACAAGGTTTGCATTTCAATTCGGGCATCTCTACCTACTGATTTTAATAGCGCACCTTTTTTACCGATAACAATTGATTTCTGACCATCACGTTCAACATAGATAACAGCACCAATACGGTAAAGCTTATCTTCATCATCAAACTGTTCAATTTCAACCGTAATGGAATAAGGTAATTCTTGTCCTAAATGGCGGAATAATTGTTCTCGCACCAGTTCAGCAGCCAAGAAGCGGGAACTACGATCAGTAAACTGATCTGCAGGAAAGATTAACTCACCATCAGGCATGAGCTTTTTAATCTCACCCTCTAACTGATCAAGGTTAACCCCTTTTCTAGCCGAGATGGGTAATACATGACTAAACTCAAACTCTGCTGATAATTTCTCAATATGAGGTAATAGCTCTTCTTTATCAGCCAACTTATCGACTTTATTGATAACTAAAATAACAGGTGCTTTAGCACTTTTTTTGATTCGCTCTAATACATGCTCATCTTCTTCAGTCCAGTTCATGCCATCAACAACAAATAAAATCACATCCACATCATTAATGGATGATGCCGCAGCACGATTCATATAACGATTCATCGCTCGCTTATCACTAATATGAATACCTGGCGTATCAACGTAAATCAGCTGGCTATCATCTGTCGTTTTCACACCTAAAATACGGTGCCGCGTGGTTTGTGGACGACGAGAAGTAATGCATAACTTCTGCCCTAAAACACGATTAATTAATGTTGACTTACCCACATTTGGACGGCCAATAATCGCAACATAACCGGATTTAAATCCGAGCTCAGATATAGTATCAGTCATAATTTACCTTCTATTAATGTCAACACTCGTTCGGCTGACTTTTGTTCTGCTTTTCGATGACTACTACCTTGTGCCACGACTACTTTTTTCAATAAACCCACTTGGCAAGATGCTTCAAAAATAGGTTGATTATTATCAGTTCTAACTTCTTTCACACTATAAATTGGCAATGGATGTTTACGACTTTGCAATAATTCTTGTAAGCGTGTTTTAGGGTCTTTCACAACTTCATTAACATCAATTGAGTTTAACCGCTCTTTAAACAACCTTAAAATCAGCAACTTAACTTCTTCTTGCCCACGATCAAGATATAAAGCACCTAACAATGCCTCAACCGTATCAGCTAAAATAGATTCACGTCGATAGCCACCACTTTTAAGCTCTCCCGGCCCTAAAATGAGCACCTCACCTAAGTCGAGCTCTCTTGCAATTTCAGCTAGGGTGACACCTTTTACTAAAGAGGCTCTTAATCGGCTTAACTTACCCTCTTTTGCTTGAGGAAACTGTATAAATAAGGCGTCAGCAATAACAAAGCTTAAAATGGCATCACCTAAATACTCTAGGCGCTCATTATTAATAGATGCAGCACTACGGTGTGTTAATGCTTGCTGTAAAAGTGCAGTATCGTTAAATTGAACGTCTAACTGCTTACATAATTGTTTTTGTCTTGGTGTGATCATTTACGCTTTGGTTCAACATCAATTTCTTTTTTGAAATGCCCAATCAAATCAATTTGAGCAATAAAAGGCACTCGGACCTCATAATCTATAGCTATTCTTGTAACGTGAGGAGTATGTTTGCCACGACTAATTTCAAGATGTTCTTTTTTGACACTTGTAATATACCCCGTATTAAAACGACGCATCATCATAAGATTAACTTGTGCTTTCGTCATTTTATTATCTTTTATCTCTATTGCCATATTATCTAAAATACGCACAACACCAAAATACTCTTGATACATTGGCACGATACGAATAATCACGGTAGCAAAAAAGGCAATTACACCCAGAACGATTACCCAACTGATTAATGTCATTCCACGTTGTTTATTCATCATGTTTTCCTTTAGTTAATGCTATTACCTAAACGATTCCAAACTATACCACCTGAATTCCAGTCCCAGCTCATCCATATAAAAAAAGCTTTCCCCACTAAGTTTTCTTCTGGAACGGTTCCCCAGAAACGGCTGTCATTACTATTATCACGGTTATCTCCCATAACAAAGTACTCACCGGCCGGTACAACGGCTTCGCCTTCAACTAAACGACGATCAGGATCGACTAATATTTCGTGTCCAGCATCTCCCAATTGCTCAAAGCGTAATTCATTTCTGGCAGGAATAAGGCTTATCAAACTCACATCTTTTTCTTTCACATTTTGAGCAACTTCCTTGTCGTTAATATAAACCGTTTTATTGAAATACCCGACAGTGTCACCCGGTAATCCAATCACGCGTTTTATATAGTCAACTTGAGGGTTTTTAGGGTAACGAAACACCACCACATCACCACGCTCTGGTTCACCTGTAGAAAGTACTTTCTTATTCAACACCGGTAAGCGAACGCCATAAGCATACTTATTAACAAGTATAAAGTCACCGATATGTAGCGTTGGCAACATGGATGCAGAGGGAATACGGAACGGTTCAGCGATAAAAGAACGAATGACTAAGACCACTAAAATAATTGGAAAGAATGATTTTGCATATTCAACGACTAAAGGCTCTTTCTGCTCATTGAGGCGTTTGGGTGCCCAAAAGAACATATCTATTAACCAAATTATCCCTGTTACAAAAACAAGGGTGACCATTATTGCTGGAAAACTCACGCTTATATCCTTTCTTTATTTCTTCGACAATTGTAGAACAGCTAAAAATGCCTCTTGCGGCACATCAACCTTACCAATTGATTTCATCCGTTTCTTACCTTTCTTTTGTTTATCAAGTAGTTTACGTTTACGAGATACGTCACCACCATAACATTTAGCGATTACATTTTTACGCATGGCTTTGACGGTTGAACGTGAAATAATATGTCCACCAATAGCAGCTTGAATCGCAATATCAAACATTTGGCGTGGAATAAGTTCTTTCATTTTCTCAACGAGCTGTCGACCTCGCGTTACACTTTGCTCACTATGAACAATCATAGATAAGGCATCGACTCGTTCACCATTGATTAAAATATCTAACTTCACCAATTTTGCTTCTTGGAAGCGAGTGAAATGATAATCTAGTGACGCATAACCACGACTTACAGATTTCACACGATCAAAGAAATCAATCACGACTTCATTCATAGGCAGTTCATAGCTGACAGCTACTTGCTTACCCATATATTGCATTGACTTTTGTACTCCACGTTTTTCAATACATAAGGTAATAACAGCACCCAAATGTTCTTGTGGCACTAAGATATCAGCGACAACAATGGGTTCACGGATTTCCTTGATAGAACCGATATCAGGTAATAGTGATGGGTTTTCAATATTGAGTACATCACCTTTGCTTGTTAATACCTCAAAAACAACCGTAGGTGCTGTAGTGATTAAATCAAGATCATATTCACGTTCTAAACGTTCTTGAATGATCTCCATATGCAATAGACCGAGGAAGCCACAACGAAAGCCAAAACCTAAGGCTTGTGAACTTTCTGGTTCAAAGAACAACGATGCATCGTTTAATCGTAACTTAGCTAATGCTTCACGAAATGTTTCAAAGTCATCTGAACTAACAGGAAAAATACCAGCATAAACCTGAGGTGTTGCAGATTTAAAACCGGGTAAGGCCTCCGTCGCGCCATGGTGAACATGGGTTAATGTATCCCCTACTGGTGCACCATCAATGTCTTTAACACCCGAAATAACGTAACCAACTTCACCACAGTAAAGTGCATCACGCTCGCTACGCTTAGGTGTAAACACACCAATTTGTTCAACTTGGTATTCGTGTCCTGTTGACATGACTCGAATTTTGTCACGCTTTTTAATGCTACCTTGGGTAATCTTCACTAAAGAAATAACGCCCACATAGCTATCAAACCATGAATCAATAATCAGTGCTTTCAGCTCACCATCAGGCTCACCTATTGGTGCTGGCACTCGCTCAACTAGCTCTTCTAATAAGTCTTCAATACCTAAACCTGTTTTGGCACTACAGCGCACGGCATCCACGGCATCAATACCGATAATATCTTCAATTTCTTGAGAAACTTGCTCAGGTTCGGCAGAAGGTAAATCAATTTTATTTAAGACTGGTAGCACTTCTAGGCCTAAATCAATCGCTGTATAGCAGTTAGCAACACTTTGAGCCTCAACGCCTTGCGCAGCATCTACAACAAGTAATGCACCTTCACAAGCTGCTAATGAGCGAGATACTTCATAGGAAAAGTCAACATGTCCTGGCGTATCGATAAAGTTAAGGTGATAAGTTTCACCATTACGTGCTTTATAATCTAACGATACACATTGCGCTTTAATCGTAATGCCACGCTCTTTCTCGATATCCATTGAATCAAGCACTTGAGCCGACATTTCACGATCAGTCAAACCGCCACATACTTGAATAAAACGATCAGCAATTGTTGATTTGCCGTGGTCAATATGAGCGATGATTGAGAAGTTACGGATATGATCCATAAAAATTAAATAACCCTTGTAAACAGTAAAAAATCGGCCGCAACAACTGTTCCGGCCGATCCATAAGATCTAACTGTCAGATTTTACGGCAAAACAGACTAGCTGTCGTGCCTTGTGTTGCTTAATCGCTTATTTGTCATCCTTTTCAATTCTCAATGCTAAGAAAATCGCACCTTGTCCACGTTGAACTAGAACAGGAACCGCTTTATTTTCTGGCAACTCTTTTGCCAAATCTAAAAATTGTTTTGCATCTGTCACTTTTTGGTTATTGATAGTCATAATCACATCACCTCGGCGTATACCTGAGTTTACCGCGGCTCCTTGCTCAAGGTTAACAACTAAAACCCCACCTTTACCAATCCCCATTTCTTCACGCTGTTTATCGTTGAGATTTGCCACTTCAATTGCTAATCGTTCATCAATCAATCGTCCCGAATTATCCTTTATCTGGGCAAGCTCTTCACTTTCTGGAAGTTGTTCTACTGTCACATTAATCGTTTTATGTTTGTTATTGCGCATAACAATCACTGAGATGGACTTACCAATCGTGGTTCTACCTACAATTGGTGGCAAATCAGATGACATTGATACATTCTTACCATTAAATTTCAAGATCACATCACCTGCCTCAAACCCCGCTTTCGAAGCTGGACTATCTGGCATTACTTTTGAAATTAATGCACCGTGAGGTTTTTCCAAGCCAAAAGATTCTGCTAATTCACGTGTCACATCTTGAATAACCACTCCTAGCCAACCACGGCTAACGTAGCCCTGTGATTTAATTTGTGCCACCACGTTCATCACAACATCCATAGGGATCGCAAAAGACACGCCCATAAACCCACCTGTTCGGCTATAGATTTGAGAGTTAATACCAATTACTTCGCCGTCTAAATTAAAGAGTGGCCCACCTGAGTTACCCGGGTTAATAGCGACATCAGTCTGAATAAAAGGCACATAACTATCACTCGGCAAGCTACGACCTAATGCACTGACAATGCCTGCTGTTGCTGAATAATCAAAACCAAATGGTGAACCTATTGCCAACACCCATTCACCTACTTTTAGTTTTGTAGAATCTCCCAACTTTACTGATTTTAGGCCCGTTGCTTCAACCTTTAATAAAGCAACATCACTACGCTCATCACTACCTAAGACCTTTGCTTCAAGTTCATTTCTATCACTAAAACGTACAATAATCTCATCTGCATCTTTAATTACATGATGGTTGGTTAAAATGTAACCATCAGAAGAGAGTACAAAACCAGACCCTAGAGAATGTGCTTGATAAGGTTGTGGACGCTGCCCTTTTGGCTGGTTAAAGAAATGTTTGAACAGCTCATCAAAAGGTGTACCTTCTGGCATTTGTAGACCATTGGGTAAGTCTGACATCGCATGTTTATTTTTTTTCTTAATTGTCGTACTAATATTTACAACTGCTGCACCATGTTCAGCTACCAGTTCCGTAAACTCAGGTAAGGCTGTTGCATATGTATTTACACTCAGTAAACACCAGAAAAATAGAAGGCTTAAGCCTGTCCATACTTTATTGTTTTTCATTTCTAATCCTCAATTATTCTGGCTTGGAAACCATCTTTCTTATTTTTCAAACGTATTCGAACCCAATAAAACCCTAGTAACAAACCACTTATTCCGGCAATGATTTCTACTGCCTCATTTAAATGTAATAACTGTGCAAGTGCAGAAAATGCAAAGAGTAAAAACAATGGCAATATATACATTAACAATGCCCCTTGTAATAATGCCTCTTCAGGAATAGCGACGTTAACTGTTTGCCCCAAACCGACCTCACCTGTCCGTTCAACTTCAATCTGTGAAAAGCGTTTACCCACATGATTTTCTAACAATCCTGTTCCGCACCCTTGCTTTAGCTTACAAGCGCTACATGTTGATTGTCGTTCGGCTTCAAGCCACACCGTTGAATCATCACATTTGATCACTTTTGCTTGCTGCTTAATCACGATTATTTAACACCGCTGTAACGAATTGAACTGCCTATTTTCTCGACAGTACGCGCTGGTACTTCCCCCACTACAGTTACAAAGTGAGCATTAATAATAGTGCCAAAAGCATTAACAGCGCCCATATTAGAACCACCATGTAAATGGCTATGACGTGCTCGGATTTTCTCCATAAATATCGATATAGAACTCAGGCCATCACTGTAGACTTGCTGCTCAATTAAGGCACCATTTCGTGCTTTAAACCGATTTTGTTGCATCACTAAATCAAAGCCTTTTGGGAGCCAAACAACATCCCACGTTGACTCCTCTTTTTTGACCACTTTAACAGTTGCCATGCCATACTCCTTTCGGTTCCATGACATTTCATTACCCTGCATTTGAGGTTTAAGTGAATGTTCAGGAATATCCAGCCCCATTTCTACGGATGAAAAAGAAAAGGTTTCTAATATATTACCCTTGCCATCAACCAAGTTAGATTGCAGTAATAAGTCATTCTCTTTATCTACCCATAAACGGTAACCATAACGATAATGGTCTACAGGAGTCGCCACCAGCTCTTGTGTATGATGTGCTGCGACACGTTCTTGCTGTCCTAGGCTGAGTTGGTAATACTCCGCCGCTAAGCTCAATCGTCTTAGTAAATCAGTCGGAAAGCCACGACCTAATGGTCGGTGATTTTCTTGTACGGGCTTGCCTTCAGGATAGATGCACTTCACCATATCATTGGTACGAATAACTTCTCGTGCAACTCCATTTAAAGAAACTAATCGCTCAACTTCACCTTGTTGATCAGCGCGATGAATTATTCGAATTGACTGTAGTTTATTGCCTGCCTGATAAGAAAAAACGCCATCGTAGTTTAACTGTTTAGCCACTAGCCCCATTCGCTCTAACATTTGCATTGCTTCAGTATCTGCATACGCCGTTAAACTAAATAGTAATGCACTAAAACTGACAACAATTTGGAACATTTTTTTCATTGGCTATCGTCCCATGTCATAGGAAACAACCCGAGCATAGGAAAAAACACCCGATGCCCCTGCATATTCATTGTGATCGACTAAATAACTATTTAACCTTTCTTCCACTTCTTGTTCTTGCACTGTCCAACGTTCACCTGTCTTAGCGACAACCATTGGTGTTGTTTCAATTTCAACAACGGCTACTTGATGACTTGGAATAAGTTGATTATCCGGCTGATTCATTACACCAACAACAGCCAAGGCACCAATAGAAGCGGCTACGGCCAAGCTAACAGTTTGCTTCCAAAACTGTTTTGGAAAGGCAATGACTTGAGCCGATACATTGTTTTTTGTAGCCAACGTGAATTCAGCTTCATCTTGCAATGCGGTTGATATTCGCGTTGTTAAATCGATAGTTTGGTAGCCCAAGCTATGACCATGCAAAACATCGCTTGCATGTTGATAACGTTGTAGCTGCATTCTTGCTTGTTCATCTACATGAAGTAATTGCAAAGCATCATCTAGCTCTTTACCTTGTAGCTCACCATCCACTAACGCAGACAATAATTCATTTTGATTGACTGTCATTGTTATTCCCCTTCACCCATTATTTCTTGTATTTGTTTATCTATCGCATCACGTGCTCGAAAAATTCTCGATCGTACGGTACCTATTGGGCATTCCATTACCTCTGCAATTTCTTCATAACTCATGCCTTCAAATTCTCGTAACTTAATAGCTGTTGCCGTATCTTCCGGTAGGCTTTGAATTGCTTGATGAATTGCCTGTTGAAGTTCATCACTCATTAAACTCGTTTCAGGTGTTTCAAACTCTTTCAGCTCAGGCGCATCATAAAAGTTAGTTGCATCCATCGCATCAACATCTACTGCAGGTGGCCGTCTTGCTCTTGCTGTTAGATGGTTCTTTGACGTATTAATCGCAATTCGATATAGCCACGTATAAAACGCACTATCACCACGAAAATTAGGGATCGCGCGATAGGCTTTGATAAACGCTTCTTGTGCCACATCTAATGCTTCAACGGGATCATGTACAAACCCCGTAATGACATGCACAATTCGCTGTTGATATTTCATAATCAACACATCAAATGCCTTTTTATCTCCTGCTTGCACACGTTGCACTAGCTCTAAATCCACATTCATCCTATATTCCGGCTTAGTCTGACATGCCGGAGCTTGTCACTGATTGATAATTGATTGACCATAATGATTTAACTTTGTTCCTGAAACCGTGCAAAATAGCGTTAAATTTTATTTTACTTAGGTATATACCAGTAAATATTGGAGTGACAAATTTCTATCACACATTCTGTGCTGTCTAGCTATTATGCACGCTAAAAAAATAGGTGTACCAATGATTATGAGTATAATAACGTAATGACTTCTTCATATCACTTTGATGTTCTAATTATTGGTAGCGGCGCGGCAGGTCTTACCCATGCTTTACACTTAGCCGAACATGCCCAAGTAGCCGTACTATCCAAAGATAAACTCGAAGAAGGCGCCTCTCTTTATGCACAAGGCGGTATCTCAGTCGTATTAGATCAGGCCGATTCTTTACACTCTCATATTGATGACACTATTCGTGCTGGGGCAGGGTTGTGTAATGAAGAAGCGGTTCGATTTACTGTTGAACAAGCACGTGAAAGTATTGAGTGGTTAATTGACCAAGGCGTTTCATTTACAAAAGATGGCGTAACATCAGAAACATATCACCTCACTCAAGAAGGTGGCCACAGTCATCGACGCATTATCCACTCTGCTGATGCAACGGGCCGAGAAGTTGAAACGACACTCTTAGCAAAAGCGAAAGTACACCCGAATATCCATTTATTTCCTCACCATATTGGTATCGATCTCATCACTCGTCGTAAACAGTTTGGTGATGAGGATGATCGCTGTCTAGGAAGCTATGCATTAGATATTAAATCAGATACCCCCTGCACATTCACAGCACCTGTTACTGTTTTAGCAACTGGTGGGGCTGGTAAAGTTTATCTTTATACCAGTAACCCTGATGTATCAACAGGTGATGGTATTGCTATGGGTTGGCGGGCAGGTTGTGATGTCGCCAATATGGAATTTATTCAATTTCATCCCACCTGCCTATACCACCCTAAAGCTAAATCATTTTTAATTAGCGAAGCCTTACGTGGCGAAGGTGCCAAGCTACTACTGGCTGATGGCTCTCAATTTATGGAGGACTTTCACCCTCAAGCTGAGCTGGCCCCTCGAGATGTTGTTGCCCGTGCGATTGATCATGAAATGAAACGACTCGGTGATGACTGCGTTTACCTTGATATTAGTCACCAGTCTAAAGAATTTATCGAAGAACACTTCCCCACCATTCACAAACGTTGCTTAAGTTTTGGTATTGATATGACAGAGGAGCCCATCCCTGTCGTACCAGCAGCACATTATACTTGTGGAGGCTTAATAACTGACTTACATGGCCAGACAGACATTAAAGGTCTTTATGCCATTGGTGAAACAGCACATACCGGTTTACATGGCGCTAACCGTATGGCAAGTAACTCACTATTAGAATGTCTCGTCTTTGCCCGTAGTGCCGCACATCATATTAAGCAACAATTAGAGCATGGTTCTAAGCCTCCCACTATTCCAACATGGGATGCAAGCCGTGTTCGCCCTGCAAAAGAAGCGATATCAATCAGTCATAACTGGGATGAGCTACGTCGTTTCATGTGGGATTATGTCGGCATCGTACGTTCAAATGAGCGACTCTATAAAGCACAACAACGCTTGAATTTATTACAACAAGAAATTGGTGATTATTACAGCCAACATCGTATTAGCAGTGACTTATTAGAATTACGTAACCTTGCAAATGTTGCTGAACTAATTATCAGTTCAGCATTACAACGGAAAGAGAGCCGAGGTCTGCACTATACGTTGGACTATCCTGAGACAGCGCCAGATCATGAGGCTAAAGATACAATTATTTCTGGAAAGTCTTAGCGTCTCGACAATAAATACGCAACTGCCGAAAACGTTCAGCATCAACCGAATCACTCATAATCGTAACTGTCTTCTTTTTCCAAACCGTTGAGCTAGCAAAGTTCAGCATGACACATTGTTGTGTAACCACGCTGCTTATTAACGCTAAATGTGATTGCTGAACATCATTCTGTTCAAACAATGCCCATTGATTATCCGAATCTCTTTCAACCTTAACAATGGCATTATGGCGACCGAGCCACTGATATTTTTGACAATAATAAATCAGGCTGAACATCATCATTAGACTGATTACTAATGTCCAAATAGAGGTAGCCAGCAAACTTAACAGCGTAACGAACATTATCGTATGAATCGTAATTAGATAAATTAATAGGTATTGAGATCTACCAATAGCTATTGAGAACACATTCCTTGTCATAAATGCTCGCTCCATTCCTTGGTGAGAGATACAATATAGCACTCAACCACAATGAAACTGACATTATGACTAACTCTTGGCAAGATATTATTACTCAACAATCGACTTTATCACTGAAAGATGATGCAATATCCAGCCATTGCTTTATGCCTTTACCACAGCTTGGAATTCTATCCATTACTGGTGAAGAGGCTCAAAACTTCTTGCAAAACTTACTCACTAATAACGTTAATTCCTTAGCTATCAATCAGAGTCAGCTTAGTGGTTTTTGTAATGCTAAAGGACGTTTGTTTGCGATATTTCAACTCATCCGCCGAGAAGGTGGCTATCAAATAATTATCCCAAAAACGATGTGTACGACACTCATGCAACGTCTTAGCATGTATGTTTTACGCGCTAAAGTCACGATTACCAACATATCAGATATAACAGCCATTATTGGCCTTAACTCGTCAAGTGAACATGCTGTTGTTGAGCTAAAATTTGCTAATAACGTTCTTATTCACGATGACCAAGAGCCTACTAGCCGTTCTTTATGTATTGCTCCTATCGAACACGCTACAGAAATTTTAAACCAACTTGACCAAGAGCAATGGAAGCTTGCCCCCCAAGAAATCTGGGATAGGCTTGAAATTGAAGCTGGACTTGCAACAATATATCCAGAAACAAAAGAAAAATTTACGCCACAACAAGTCAACCTAGATTTAGTTAATGGCGTTAGCTTTAATAAAGGCTGCTATCCCGGTCAGGAAGTTGTTGCTAGATTGCATTATCTTGGTAAACCAAGCCGAAGAATGTTTGTAGCGAAAGTAGCTACACATGAACAGCCTATTGTGGGTGATGAAATCATCACTAAAGCAGGAGATGTTGCTGGTCATATCGTTCGAACTCAACTAAAAGATGACAATACACTTCAACTATTACTTAGCTTAAAACTCTCTGAACAACATAATCCACTTTTTATTAAAGAATCACTTCCAGTTACTATAGTCTCATCCCAGTTTGATTAATAAAAAAAGAAGCTATTCCGACAGACAACAATGACAATAGCTAGTATTTTGTAATCATGACTCCAAATTATTTAACCTACTGAATTATGAAACTTAATAACCACCTAAAATATTGTAATCTACTTTATATTGATGACCATTCAAGCGTGCGATCTGATATTTATGCTTTGTTGTCACCCGCATTTAAGTCTATTCACCTTGCAGAAGATGTCAGTGCAGCTAGACGGCTGTATGAAGAACAAGAAATAGATATCATCATCACTGATATTGAGATGCCTGGTGAGAATGGCCTTAGCTTTGTTGAAGAGCTAAGACATAAAAATCATACCTTACCTATTATTGTATTGACTGCTTTTACAGATACATCCTATTTACTACACGCTGCCAATTTACAAATTGATGGTTATATAACTAAGCCCCTCACATTTGATAAGCTGGGATATGCCTTAGAATCTGCAGTAAAGAAACTATCCCATAAATACGCCATCATTAAACTATCCAGCGCTATCAGC
Source organism: Methylophaga sp. (assembly GCA_013139345.1). GTDB lineage: Bacteria > Pseudomonadota > Gammaproteobacteria > Nitrosococcales > Methylophagaceae. Next base: position 20,284 of record WTAY01000041.1, read on the forward strand.
TATAACCCAGCAACTAAACAGCTTGATGTTGATAACACCGCAGTATCTCTAGGAAAGAAAGAGCGGTTGTTATTGGAATTATTCATCAATAATGATTCACAAATCGTGTCTAAAGAAATGATCGAAAGTACGATCTGGCCATCCATTGATATTAGCGATTCAGCCCTAAAAAACTTACTCAATGAACTACGAACAAAATTGAAATATAACAACATCATAATAAACCAGCCAGCACAAGGTTGGTTTATTAATACTCAAGAAAATAGCTAAGTGATAATGAAAATTCGCTACATCTGTATCGCAATTTTCTTATTCTTATCCCCCCTTTCACTCGTATCAGCTGAAACATCTGTAACACTACAACTGCAGTGGCATCATCAATTTCAATTTGCGGGTTATTATGCCGCCAAAGAAAAAGGTTTTTACCAACAAGCAGGGTTAAACATTACCATTCTCGAAGGAGAAAATCCTCCCCACCAAGAGGTTGCATCAGGAGAAGCTGAGTTTGGTATTTCTAGCACAGGCCTAATAAGTGAAGCTGCACATAATCAACCTTTAGTAGCATTAGCCGCTATCAATCAAGTTAGTCAATATGTCTGGTTGGTACTCGCTAATTCAGATATTTATACAGCCAAAGATTTTATCGGTAAAACAATCACGCATCAAGAAGCCAATGATTCACTGACGGCTATGTTTATCAAGGAAGGCATAGCGCTAGAACATATTAATATTATTGATCCCTCTTTTGATATTGAACAATTAATCAATGGTGATGTTGATGCTTTATCTGCCTACGCATCAAATGAGCCTTTTGCCATGTTCGAGCGAGGTATCGACTATCGTATTATTTCCCCAGAACAATATGGTATCGACTTTTATGGTGATATTTTATTTACCTCTCAGGCCATGATCGATAAACACCCTGAAACTGTGTCAGCCTTTCGTGAGGCCACTTTAGCAGGATGGAAATATGCTATTGAGCATCAAGAAGAAATTATTGATCTTATCCTACATAAATACAATTCACAAAATAAGTCTCGCCAACATTTACTCTTCGAGGCAAAAGCAATAGCTGACTCTACGTTGTACCCTATTGTTGAACTAGGCCATATGAATAAAGGTCGTTGGCAACATATTGCTAGAACATATAAAGAAATAGGTGTAATTAACTCTGCTGTTGACCTTAATACCTTTCTGTATTCTAGCTATCTAAAAGCTGATCATCGCCGGTTATATTTAGGTTTATTTATTGCCTCATTACTCATCTTAATTATCACTGCCGTTGCATTCCGTTTTGCTAAATTATCTGCAGAGCTAGATCGCTTACTCTATTTAAAAAGCCAATATGCCAATATTGGTGAGTCAGTGAATAATATTACACATCAATGGAAGCAGCCTCTAAACGAATTAGGCATTCAACTGATGTTAATTGAATCTGAGTTGGATAATACACCCTCAGATCAAAAATCAATCAGAAGGCTTAATCAGAAAAGCCACCATATTCTACAATTTATGGCTGACACGGTTGATTTATTCCGCTTTTTTCTTAAAACAAATAATGAAATCATTCACTTTAGCCCTGTCGATGTAATCACCTCAACTAGCCTCTTATTATCAGATAATCTACGCCTAAATCGTATTCAATTTGAACAAACTATTTCTGATACTCAACAAATAAAAGGTAATAATATAGAATTTGCTCATGTTGTCTTAAGTATTCTCGTCAATGCACGTGATATTTTAGTTGAGCGTAAAATAAAAACACCTAAAATCATGGTCGGGCTTTCTTCAGATAGTGAAGCAATTAAATTAACTATTTGTGACAATGGTGGAGGAATAAAAGCACAGCCAATATCCTCAATATTCAAACTAGGCTTTAGTCAGAAGGTGTCAGGAAAATCAGGTGTCGGGCTATATATAGCAAAGAAAATCATCGAAAAAGAAATGAAAGGCAAACTACTTGCCCACAATACTGAACTAGGCGCCTGTTTTACCATCATCATTCCACTTGCTAACTCAAATAGTTAAATCCTAAAATAACTCAATATCATCATCTTTCGTATGCTGCACTTCCTGAAGAACGTCTTCAATTGACATACCTTGCATCATCTTTTCAAACATATCATGCTCTGCTGGCATCGTATATTTTGACTTGATTTTTTCTTGCAACAAAGACCATTCTATTGGGTTATATAACCGTGAATTATCCCCAACAAGATCCACCAAACTCGCTAATGAATGTGATACATGGCTTAATCGCTGTGTTAATTTATCGTAAAACTGAAAAGCCATAATGGCATGTTGCATTTCTGCTGTAACCGCTTCACATTGCTCTACAATTTGTTTAGATTCAGTGTCTTCTTTGTCTTTAGCCATCATCTCAACAACCTGAACTCTTGCTGCCATTGTTGTGAAAGCATCTGTTAACGTATCAACAGAATCGTCCCCTTCCTTCATAGACATTTCTATTTGAGCAACCGCTAAATTCATCATACGTACTGTTTCACGTACTTGGCTCCAATCTAAGTCTGGATGTTGTGCAGTTGATGTTGTCATATATAATCCAATTATTCTAAATTTAATTTTTTAAGTTTATACCGCAAGGCTCGAAAAGTAATACCTAAATTCTTAGCTGCAGCAGTTTTATTCCAACGCGTTGCTTCTAATGCTTGCGTAATGAGTTGACGCTCTTGTTCTTCAAGCTTACTTTCTAAATCTACTACCGTGTTCGAATCTGCTTCAGAAACACGCATTGAAACGGCAAGTTCATTATCCAAACTCAAGCTTGTTTCTGCTCTTTTCTCATTTTGCATGGAAGGCGATATATTATCAGGTAACATTAAATCATCACTAGAAATAGTCGTCGTATCAGCCCATGTTAATGCGCGTTCAATAATATTTTCCAACTCGCGTACATTGCCAGGAAAGTGATATATCTGAAGTGCCTCAAGTGCTTCTGTACTAAAATCGATTCCAGCTTGCCCATTTTTTTCAGCTAATTTAAATAATATATTCTCTGCCAACATGGGCACATCATCTTGTCTTTTTCGCAGAGGTGGCACATTGAGCTCAATGACATTAAGTCGATAAAAAAGATCTTCTCGGAACCTACCTTGCTTTACACATTCAGCAAGGTTCTTATGTGTTGCCGACAAGATCCTTACATCAACATTTAACTCTTCATTGCCACCCACAGGCCGTATTGCTTTCTCTTGAATCGCTCGTAATAACTTAACTTGCATCATTAAAGGCAAATCAGCCACTTCGTCGAGAAACAAGGTTCCGCCTTGCGCAGCTTCAAATAAGCCTACTTTATCCGCAATGGCTCCAGTGAATGCTCCTTTTTTATGGCCAAAAAACTCACTTTCTACTAATTCACTTGGGATTGCACCACAGTTAATCGGTACAAACGATCCATCGGATCGCGCTCCAAGATTGTGAATCAAACGTGCGACCAACTCTTTACCAGTACCTGATTCCCCACTAATATAAACGGGTGCCTGGCTACGGGCTAATTTGGTTATTTTCCCTCGTAATGCTTTTATCGCATCCGTTTCACCTAGCAACTGATCTCGAGAACGGCGTTCTTTTCTACGCGGTTTATCCTCAGGGGAAGGTGATAACTTGAGTGCTGTTGTAACTAAATCTCTTAATACTCTAATTTTCAAAGGTTTAGATACAAAGTCAAATGCACCTAGTTTTAAGGCTTGAACCGCTAAATCCATATTACCGTGAGCAGTAATAACAGCCACAGGGAGATCAGGGTATTCTTGTTGCAATATTTTTACAAAATCTAATCCATTGCCATCTGGTAATCGCATATCAGTTAGACATAAATCAAAATGATGTTGTTTTAGAGCTTGCTTCGCTTGTTCAAGGTTCTCAGCAGTAACACAGTCAATAGACATGCCTGATAAGGTCATTGTTAAAAGTTCAAGAATATCTGGTTCATCATCAATAATTAAAGCGTGTGAATTCATTGTAGGTTCTCTTGCCTCTCGACAGGAAAACTCACTCTAAAGCAATGCCCAGAACCATCCACTATATAACTTAGGTGCGCGCCATTTGCCTGACAAAGTTCTCGTGCTAAATACAAACCCAAACCTGTTCCATCCTGCCTATCTGAATTAAAGGGCTCAAATAAGTTCGCTTTCATTGTTTCTGACACGCCCTCACCATTATCACAAACATCAATTATTACTTCATTATCCCGATTAAAGAGCTTTACTTCAACACGCTGTGATGAATTATCAGAAACAGAATACTGCCAAGCATTTTCAAGCAAGTTCCACATCACTTGATGTAACTGTTCAGCATCCATACTTACTTTTGCCAATGATGTAGATACATTCAATATGAGATCAGGTTTCTTAATCGTTTTTATCTCACAAAATTCATTAATAAACTTTTCCAACCACAGTGCCAAAATTACAACTTTCGGTTCAACAGTTTTTCGTCGGCTCATATGTAATATTGTTTCAATGATGCCATTAACCCGAGCACTATGACGCTGAATAATATCGGTAAGCTTCACCGTCACCTCATCATCATGATTCTCTGCTAGTAACTCTCCGGCATGACTAATGGCACCTAATGGGTTGCGAATTTCATGTGCAATACTCGCAGTCAACCGCCCTAAAGAAGCCAGTTTTAATTGTTGTGCCTGTTGTGCAAGTTCAGAAGTGTCATCAAGGTATATTAATGCTTCACCCGTATTTAGAGCAGTGAATCTAGCAAGAACCTCTGGTAGGTCTTCACGAGGACGAAAAGGTTCAAACCGTGGAATTCGTTCATGCTTCCAACGAGATAACTGTTCAACTAACGGGATCGAAAATGCTTTTAATCCATAATTGCTTTGTTCATGACTCAAGCCTAATAGTTTCCGTGCTGAGTGATTACTTTGCGTCACTCTACCCTGAATATCGACAACCACAATACCTGTCTGCATACTGCTAATGATATGCTCATTCAGCACAGCAAGATTAGTGATATCTTTAGCTCTCTGCTCAGCAACACGCTGTGAAGCCATCATTTTTTGTGACAATATCTGCGACAATAAAGCCGTGGCAAAAAAAGTAGCGCCCAACATGCCCGCGTGACTATATTTAGTAATTCCACCGCCTAATATTTGAGAGTAACTTACTTCCAAAAGTACCGATAACGTTGCAATAGCAGCAATAAAAGCAGATAGTCGTCCAGGAATTAACGTGCCGCCAGCAACGACGACGACAACCAATAAAAGACCTAAGCCGGTATGTAGCCCACCACTGGTATTAATGATAAATGTAATAAATACAACGTCAAGAACTAACTGGAGTCGTGCTGAAGATTCGAATCTACCCAGCTTCTTTAAGGTAATGCCAATGAAGATAACAGCAGTCAATAAATATAATAAACTTATGCGACCATAAAGTTCAGGAGCCGCATGACCTAAAAACTCAGGGGGAAGTTTAAAATAAAAGACTGAGAACAACACCGCAGCTAGAAATAATCGATAGAGAGAAAATGCCGCCAGCTCTCGCCATAATGCTGTTGAAGAGCTTGGGACTATCCCTATGTTAAATACCTTCATTCTAAGCTATTTATCAGCATCCACATGCTCTTGAGAACAATAGTAGTTACTTCCACTCTGAATAGCCTCGTGCTCCAAAACATGAAGCCCACAATGCTGACATTGCACCATTTTCTCGGAGATTTCTTTTGGCGATGGCGGACGACTCTTTCGTAATAAATTACCAATAATTACATACAATAAAAGACCAATGGCAATTAAAACCAGAATTCGCATTTTTGAACCTCATCAAATAAAAAAGGGTACCCTCAGTAGGATACCCTTTTCTGTTACTTCATGTTTGAAGTTGACTATTTTTTGGTTCGAGAAGCACTCTTACGTTCATGTTCAAGCAATAAACGTTTACGAACACGCAATGAACTTGGTGTTACTTCTAACAACTCATCGTCACCAATGAACTCTAACGCTTGCTCTAAACTCATACGAATAGGTGGCGTTAAGTTGATCGCTTCATCAGTACCCGATGCACGTACGTTGGTTAATTGCTTACCTTTTAATGGGTTTACAACTAAGTCATTGTCACGTGAGTGAATACCGATAACCATACCTTCATATACCGCATCATTATGACCGATAAACATACGACCACGTTCTTGCAAGTTAAAGATAGAGAAAGCAACTGCTTTACCTAAACCGTTGGCAATCATTACACCATTACTACGCTCACCAAACTTACCAGGTTTAACAGGTGCATAATGATCAAATACACTGAAGATTAGACCTGTACATTGTGTTGCAGTTAAGAACTCAGTACGGAAGCCAATTAATCCACGAGAAGGAATAATAAAGTCTAAACGTACACGGCCTTTACCATCTGGAGCCATATCTTGTAACTGTGCACCACGTTCACCTAGTTTTTCCATGATCGTGCCTTGATGTTCGGCTTCAACATCAGCAGTAACCGCTTCATAAGGTTCTTCTTTGACGCCGTCCACTTCACGAATGATAACTTCTGGGCGAGATACACCCATTTCAAATCCTTCACGACGCATATTCTCAATCAATACTGATAAATGTAATTCACCACGACCTGAAACACGAAATTTATCAGGATCTGTAGGCACCTGTTCAACACGTAATGCCACGTTGTGAATTAATTCACGATCAAGACGTTCTTTAATTTGGCGAGTTGTTACAAACTTACCTTCTTGACCCGCCATTGGTGAGTTATTCACTTGGAAAGTCATTGTAACCGTAGGTTCATCAACCGATAATGGTGGTAACGCTTCCACTTCACTAGGGTCACATAAGGTATCAGAGATATTCAAAGGATCTAAGCCTGTGAACGCAATGATATCACCCGCTTGAGCTTCTTCAACTTCTTCACGTTTTAAGCCCATAAAGCCCATAACAGTTAATACGCGACCATTACGTTTTTTGCCTTCGGTATCAACAATAGTTACAGGGGTATTTGTTTTTACTTTACCGCGTTCAATACGACCCACACCGATAACACCAACATAGCTGTTGTAATCTAATGATGATACTTGCATACGGAAAGGACCTTCCGTATCTACATCTGGTGCTGATACTTTATCCACAACCATTTCAAATAATGGTGTCATATCGCCATCACGAACAGTATCTTCTAAGCCTGCAAAACCATTCAAACCTGATGCATAAATAACATCAAAATCTAATTGCTCATCGGTTGCATCTAAATTAGCAAACAAATCAAATGTTTGATCTAATACCCAAGCTGGACGAGCACTTGGTTTATCAATTTTGTTAATAACAACAATTGGTTTCAAACCTAAAGCCAATGCTTTTTGTGTTACAAAACGTGTTTGAGGCATTGGCCCTTCAGAGGAATCAACTAATAATAATACTGAATCAACCATAGATAGAACACGTTCAACCTCACCACCGAAATCAGCATGGCCCGGCGTGTCTACGATGTTGATATGGTAATCATTCCATTTAACAGCCGTATTTTTTGAAAGAATAGTAATACCACGTTCTTTCTCAAGATCGTTTGAGTCCATCACTCGTTCTTGCAACTCTTCATGATCACTGAATGTGCCTGATTGACGTAGTAATTCATCAACTAAGGTTGTTTTACCGTGATCGACATGGGCAATAATAGCGATATTGCGTAGTTTTCTAGTAGTAATTGTCATTATTTATAAGTTCTGTATGTGAATGCTGTTCGCATATAAAAATGTAAAGGAAGATTATTTTTTCAACTCATCGCTTAGATGAGGCTTGAT
>WTAY01000051.1 GCA_013139345.1 Methylophaga sp.
GTGTACAAGCCACACCAGCATCATTCAATACTTTTTGTGTTCCACGTGTTGCCAATAGTTCAAAACCTAACTCGACCAAGTCTTTCGCAATTGTGCTAATAGACTCTTTATCAACACCACGAACACTAATAAAGGCTTTACCACCTGTTGGCAATACAACCGATGCAGCTAATTGAGATTTAGCAAATGCTTCACCAAAGGTACGACCTACGCCCATTACTTCACCTGTAGATTTCATTTCGGGGCCAAGAATAGGATCTACACCTTGGAACTTAATGAATGGGAATACAGCTTCTTTAACAGAATAATATTCTGGAATAACTTCTTTTGTTACACCTTGCTCAACCAAGCTACGGCCCGCCATACAACGAGCAGCCACTTTGGCTAATGGCACACCAATCGCTTTAGAAACATAAGGTACTGTTCGTGATGCACGAGGGTTCACTTCAAGTAGGAAAATATTGTCACCTTGAATCGCAAATTGCGTATTCATCAAACCAACTACGCCTAGCTCTAATGCCATTTGACGCACTTGCTCACGCATACGATCTTGAATTTCTTCACTTAAGCTATATGAAGGCAAGGCACAGGCTGAGTCACCAGAGTGAACACCAGCTTGCTCAATGTGTTCCATGATGCCGCCAATCAATACATCTTTACCATCACAAATAGCATCAACATCTACTTCAATCGCATCATCTAAGAAACGATCTAATAACACCGGTGAATCATTTGAAACAGAGATAGCAGTTTTCATATAACGGTTTAATTCTTCTTCGTTATACACAATCTCCATGCCTCGACCACCTAGTACATAAGAAGGTCGAACCACCAGCGGATAACCAATTTCAGCCGCTTGTCCTGCAGCTGAATCAGCTGAGAAAGCAAGACGGTTAGGTGGTTGCAGTAAACCTAGTTTTTCAACCATTTGTTGGAAGCGTTCACGATCTTCTGCATGATCAATCGCATCAGGTGGTGTACCAATGATTGGTACGCCTTCAGCTTCAAGTGCACGTGCTAATTTAAGCGGTGTTTGCCCACCATATTGCACGATAACGCCTTTAGGTTTTTCTAAAGCAACAACTTCTAATACATCTTCAAGTGTTAATGATTCGAAATATAAGCGATCAGACGTATCGTAATCAGTCGAAACAGTTTCAGGGTTACAGTTAACCATAATCGTTTCAAAACCATCTTCACGCAATGCTAAAGCAGCATGTACACAACAGTAATCAAACTCAATACCTTGGCCGATACGGTTAGGTCCACCACCTAAAATCATGATTTTGTCACGATCTGTTGGATTAGCTTCACATTCTTGATCATAAGTTGAATACATATAAGCAGTGTCGCTAGAAAACTCAGCTGCACAGGTATCAACACGTTTATAAACAGGACGCACATTCAAATCATAACGATGTTGGCGAACTTGTTTTTCTGTTTTTTGTAGCAATTTTGCCATGCGAGAATCAGAGAAACCTTTACGTTTCAATCTGAGCATTTCTAATTCATCTATAGATGCTAATGAATGATCTTTTAGATCATTTTCAATATCAACAATTTCTTGAACTTGCACCAAGAACCATGGGTCAATCTTTGTTAACTGCTGAATTTCATCATAACTAAAGCCATAACGGAACGCATCAGCCACATACCAAAGACGATCAGAACCTGGCAAACGTAATTCACGACGTAAAGTATCAGCAACATCATCAGCTGTTAAATCTGTAATTTCAGTCAGACCATCACGATCAATTTCTAAACCACGCAATGCTTTTTGTAGAGACTCTTGGAAGTTTCGGCCAATCGCCATTACTTCACCCACTGATTTCATCTGTGTGCTTAAACGGTTATCAGCTTGTGGAAACTTTTCAAATGTAAAACGAGGAATCTTAGTAACAACATAATCAATCGTTGGTTCAAATGATGCAGGTGTTGCACCGCCGGTGATTTCATTTTGAAGTTCATCAAGCGTGTAACCCACAGCCAATTTAGCAGCGACTTTAGCAATGGGGAAACCGGTTGCTTTTGATGCCAAGGCAGATGAGCGAGAAACACGTGGGTTCATTTCAATAATGATCAAACGACCAGTTTCAGGATGCACAGCAAACTGAACATTTGAACCACCGGTATCAACACCAATTTCACGTAAGACTTCCAAAGAAGCATTACGCATAATTTGATATTCTTTATCCGTTAATGTTTGAGCTGGTGCAACTGTGATTGAATCACCTGTATGTACGCCCATTGGATCAAAGTTTTCAATTGAACAGATGATGATGCAGTTATCTTTACGATCACGCACCACTTCCATTTCATACTCTTTCCAACCGATGATTGACTCATCAAGCAATAACTCAGACGTTGGGCTCATGTATAAGCCACGTTGACAGATTTCAATAAAGTCTTGCTTATTGTATGCGATACCACCACCACTACCACCCATCGTAAAAGATGGACGAATAATGGTTGGATAGCCGAGTTCTTTTTGTGCTTCTAAGGCTTCTTCTAATGTATGGACAATAGCTGAATTTGGCATATCTAGACCAATTTTGGTCATCGCCGCACGGAACAAATCACGGTCTTCCGCTTTATTGATTGCTTCACTATCAGCACCAATCATTTCAACACCGAACTCTTTCAATACACCTTCACGTTCAAGGTCTAAAGCACAGTTCAATGCAGTCTGCCCACCCATGGTTGGCAAGATTGCATCAGGGCGTTCTTTTTCAATAACCTTGCTTACCGCTTGCCATGTGACTGGTTCAATGTAAGTCGCATCCGCCATATTAGGATCGGTCATAATTGTTGCTGGATTAGAGTTCACCAGAACAACACGGTAGCCTTCTTCACGTAATGCCTTACATGCTTGAGCACCAGAGTAATCAAACTCACAGGCCTGACCAATTACAATTGGACCAGCACCTAGAATTAAAATGGTTTTTATATCAGTACGTTTTGCCATCGTGGTTTACTTACCTGTCGCTGTTTCAAGTAGATTGATGAAATGATCAAATAATGGTGCCGCATCTTGTGGACCAGGGCTTGCTTCTGGATGCCCTTGAAAACTAAATGCTGGCTTAGTTGTGTGATGGATACCTTGTAATGAACCATCAAACAATGAAATATGAGTTGCTTCTAACGTGTCTGGTAATGAATCTTGGTCAACGGCAAAACCGTGATTTTGACTCGTAATCATCACTAATCCAGCCGCGTGTTCTTGTACTGGATGATTCGCACCATGATGACCAAACTTCATTTTGACTGTTTTTGCACCACACGCTAATGCTAATAATTGATGCCCTAAACAAATGCCAAAAATCGGTAGTTCTTTTTCAAGTAAGGTTTGAATCGCTTCAATCGCATAGGTACATGGCTCAGGATCACCTGGACCATTTGATAAAAACACACCATCAGGATTGAGTGCCAAAACATCTTCTGCTGACGTTTGAGCAGGTACAACCGTTAAACGACAACCGCGTTCAACTAACATGCGTAAGATATTACTTTTGGCACCAAAGTCATAAGCAACAACGTGAAAGCGTTCCGCTACAGCCTGAGATTCGCCTGATAAATGCCAACATGACTTGTCCCATTCATAAGGCTTTTCAGTTGAAACAACTTTTGCCAAGTCCATGCCTTTAAGGCCATCAAAAGCCTTAGCGGCTGCAATTGCTGCATCAATATCAATATTATCGCCCGCAACGATACACCCTTTCATTGCACCTTTATCACGTAAACGACGTGTTAAAGCACGAGTATCAATACCTGCTAAGCCCACCACATTATGACGTTCTAAATAACTGTCTAATGACTCTTCATTTTCATTGGCACTACGCCAGCTACTAACAACAGGCGATAACTCGCGAATAATTAATCCGCTAGCATGAATACTATTTGATTCTTCATCTTCAGTATTAACACCAACATTACCGATATGCGGATAAGTTAGTGTGACAATTTGGCGACAGTATGAAGGATCAGTTAAGATTTCTTGATAGCCAGTCATTGACGTATTAAACACGACCTCACCAACTGATTGCCCAATAGCACCAATTGATTCACCGTGATAGACCGTACCATCTTCAAGAGCAAGTAAAGCGCTTGTTCGCAAGGGAAACCTCCACCAGATAAAAATTATAGGGCGAACATGATGTTCACCCCAGACAAAATCCTACCAATTTTATCGTAAAACACCCCCACTAGTCTATGTAAAAAACGATGACAATTTACTTTTCAGTCGGTAATATCTTACTCCATTAGATTTATTGCCAAGGTAACTACCGTGAACCCATATTTATCACCCTCTGGTTTTCCCTTCCAGCGCCCAAGACGATTACGAAAAGATACCTTTTCTCGACACCTAGTGCGTGAAAACCAACTATCTGTAAATGACTTAATTTATCCTTGCTTTGTTTTAGAGGGAGAAAATCAACGTGAAGCCGTAGCATCAATGCCCGGCGTTGAAAGACTAAGTATCGATCTCCTACTTAAAGAAGCAGAGACACTTCATCGTTTAGGTGTACCTGCTATCGCCCTCTTCCCCGTTACACCTGACAATGTTAAATCGCTTGATGCAAAAGAAGCCTATAACCCTGAAGGTTTAGCTCAACGTGCAGTTCGTGCGCTTAAAGCTGAATTTCCTGATTTAGGTGTCATCACTGATGTTGCTCTTGATCCCTTCACGACACATGGTCAAGATGGGTTAATTGATGACAGTGGTTATATCGTCAATGATGAAACGGTTGAAGTATTGGTAAAACAAGCACTATCTCATGCGCAAGCAGGGGCTGATATTGTTGCACCATCAGACATGATGGACGGTCGAGTGGGCGCTATTCGCCAAGCATTAGAGCAACACGGTCATATTCATACACGTATTTTGGCCTATTCAGCAAAATATGCGTCTAGCTTTTATGGTCCATTCCGTGATGCAGTAGGTTCTGCTGGCAATTTAGGTGCAGGTAATAAATATAGTTATCAGATGGATCCTGCGAACAGTGACGAAGCCCTACACGAAGTGGCTATGGACATTAATGAAGGCGCAGATATGGTAATGGTCAAACCAGGCATGCCGTATCTTGATATCTTACGCCGTGTAAAAGACACTTTCCAAAAACCAACCTTTGTTTATCAAGTGAGTGGTGAATATGCCATGTTAAAAGCTGCGGCTCAAAATGGTTGGCTAGATGAAAAAGCAGTAGTAATGGAAAGCATGATTGCCTTCAAACGTGCCGGTGCTGATGCTATTTTGACCTATTTTGCTAAAGACATAGCGCAGTGGTTATCAGAAAAATGACCGATCACTACGCCGTTATTGGCAACCCAATAAGTCACAGCAAATCGCCATTAATCCACACAGAATTTGCCAAACAAACCAAACAAAACCTTGATTATGTCACTAGAGAAATACCCCTAGATGATTTAGCCACGGGTTTAAAGCAGTTACAAAAGGAAGGTTTTAAAGGTATCAATATCACTGTGCCTTTTAAAGAACAAGCATGGCAGATCGTCACAGATAGAAGTGAACATGCAACACGTGCCGGAGCGATTAATACCATCATCTTTAATGATGATGGTTCACTGTATGGTGATAACACAGATGGCATTGGTCTCTGCCGAGACTTAGTTGATAATCACCAAATAGAACTTAAAGGGAAACGTATTCTACTACTTGGTGCAGGTGGTGCGGCTCGCGGAGTGATTGAACCCTTATTAAAGTATCTTCCGTCAGAATTAGTTATCGCGAACCGTACAGCAAGTAAAGCTGAAGACTTAGCTAAACTATATAATGAATTTGGCACACTTTCAGGTGGTGGACTTGATGATTTATCTGGCTCATTTGATGTCATCATCAATGCCACAGCGGCCAGCCTTCAAGGTAAAGTCCCCCCCTTGCCCGATAACATTCTGAATGACCATGCTAGCTGCTATGACATGATGTATAGCAATACCGATACTGCGTTTATCACATGGGCCAAAGAACATGGTGCAGCGAAGACTATTGATGGTTTAGGCATGTTAGCAGAACAAGCAGCTGAGGCATTTAGGCTTTGGCGAGGTGTAAAGCCTGAAACTCAAGAAGTGATAAAGACGATCCGTAATTTGAGGTAATCATCTTGTTCTTGGCAACAGTACTTGATTTACTAAGCTAAAATATCTAGAATGTATATCACTACTCACCTCTTATTGGCATTATTAAATTAATGTTTATTCGAGGCGAAAAAACCGCCCAACGGCGGTTTTTTCATTTCTATGGAAGGAATAAGTATGGAAACAATTGTTTATATAGATGGGTATAACTTATTTTATGGTCGCCTAAGAAGTTCTGGCTTCAAATGCCTAGACCTTTTCAAATTGTTTCAATCTATTGCAAAAATACAGAACCCATCCTCCCAAATCATCAAAATTAAATATTTTACTGCCCCAGTAAAAGCTAATTTTTCTACTCATGGTCAAGAATCTACCAAAGCCCAAACGTCATATCATCGAGCTCTTAAATATGTTTATAGCGATAGCATCGAAATCATCGAAGGTTATCACACCGTTGAAAAAGGCTATCCCCCTCGTTATCAAAAACCCATAAAAAAAGCTGATCGTGTAGAAATTTGGAAGTTTGAAGAAAAACAAACAGATGTAAATATAGCTCTACACATGTATAGAGATGCTATAAACGAAAGCTGTGCTCAACAAATTCTAGTATCTAATGATTCCGATCTTGAACTGCCCTTAAAATTAATCAGCCAAGATAGTCCTCATATTACTTTAGGTCTAATTATCCCTAGGCCAAAACCAATAGCTTCACAACCTTCTAGGCCACCCAATAAAAGTTTAAGCCAATATGTTCACTGGACTAGAAACTACATCCTCGATCAAGAGTGTCAACATGCACAGTTCCCTGACAAAATACCGACCAATAAGAAACCTATATTGAAACCTGAATATTGGTAAGGCAGTAATTAGTTCCCGCCCCCCTCACCCATCGAGAAAGAATCTGACAATTATCATGAACGAATATATTGACTTAAAAAGAAGTTTTATTGATTACAGTCACTCCTCCGATCCTGAGGCGGTAGCCCAACAGAGTTATGTAAATCTTACTTTTGGGACTGACACAAACCTATATTGGGATAAACTCTTAGAATCAAAATACATCATTGTTCTTGGTGAAGCAGGCAGTGGTAAAAGCTGGGAGTTTAATGCCCAGTGTGAACGATTAAAATCCTCAGGGAAATTTGCATTTTCTCTTCGTCTTGAAGATCTAGTTGAAGGACAGCTCTCTAATGTTATTGATGCCTCCGATGAACCTAAGTTCCATAACTGGTTAAACTCTGAAGAGTCAGCAACCTTCTTCCTAGACTCTGTTGACGAAGCTAAATTAAAAAGCCCAACAGCATTACATATTGCATTAAATCATTTTGTAAAAGGTATTGGTCAGCATTTAATTTCACGGATAAATATTGTAATCAGCAGTCGTATAAGCGAATGGCGGAACAGCACCGATAGCGCTGAAGTAATGCATCGTTTTAATATCCCTAGAGATAACAATGACACTAATTTAACGCTAAAAACAGTATTACTAGCCCCTCTCAATGAAGCACAGTTACACCAATTAGCTGAAGCTAAAGGTATTATCGATAGTAATGGTTTTATCAACGCGGTCACGAATCAATCAGCATTACAATTTGCAAGCCGACCTCTTGATGCTGATCTGTTAATACAATACTGGCAAGATAATCATCAAATTGGAAATCGCCAAGAATTACTTGAGCACAGTATTCCACACAAACTATCCGAGCGAGAAGAACGAAAATCTCATGCACTATTACCCCTTAATAAAGCACGTTCAGGTACTGAAACCATGGCGGCGGCGGCAATTTTATGTAAGAAATTTAATATTTTAGTACCTGATACTGATATTAATCATCATTCTGAGTCCCTTAATATTAAGGTTCTCTTACCTAATTGGTCAGCACAAGAACAGAACGCATTACTTAATCTACCTATTTTCGATGGTGCTACATACGGGAATATTCGTTTTCATCATCGAACAACAACAGAATATCTTTGTGCCTGTTGGTTACAGGAACGCATGCAAAACCAACTTCCTTACCCCGATCTTAAAGATATCTTATTTATGCACGTTCATAATAGATGGGTAATTCGCCCTGCCATGCTTTCAATATCAACATGGTTAGCAACATTAGGTGAGAACCCTTGGAATAAATGTATTAGAAAATTTTTACTTGAACATAACCCCGAGAGTTTTCTTCAATATGGAGAGCCTCGTAATTTAAAACTAAATGATCTAAAGCAATTACTACATTCTCTTATCACTCAATATAATGGACGACAAGATGTTCGCTTAGCTACAGAAATTTATCAATTATTGGCATTGGCACAACCAGATTTAGCTGATGAACTGACCACTATCATTCAAGATGAACTTATTTCTGATGATATAAGAATTAAAATAATTCAAGCAATAAAGCATGGTAAATTAATCCAATGTAACGATGCCTTACTCAACCTTATTAACTCAGATGATTCTGACTATATTAAACGTTATGCAACGACAGCCTTATCTGAATTAGCCAATAAACAACAACTTGAAAAACTTCATTTAATAGCCCAACAATATAGTGAAATACCCTCACTACTATGTGCTGACTTTTGTGAAGCTCTATACCCCAAGATTATAAACCCAGAAGAATTTCTATCACTCATAGAGAAAGTAGCACCTCACGAAGATAAATCTTCAATTGATATACCGTATTATCTTGAACAGTTATTTAAAAATAATGACATTCCTAATACTCATTACGCTCCTCTTCTCAACGGTTTTATTCGCTTATGCCAAAAAGAACCTCATATTAAAGAAGGAAATAAATCATCAACTATCTCTAGTGAATTTGTGTGGGCAGGAGAAACACTACTACAAGTATTAATCATAATTTTATCTCAAGCTACCGTTAATAAAACGCTTTACCCTCAAATAAGCAAGGCTCTTATTCTGCTTAACGCCATTAACCGATGTCACCTGTCTCACAGAGTCGACAAAGAACTACTAGAATTAAATCAACGTTTATTACGAGACTGTAAATTAAATTGTGTATCTGCCTATCATTAATCCCATAATGGGAATAAAGGATAGGCACTATGAATAAGAAAGAACTTTAAGCTTTTGCTCGTGAAGCAGCTAAAGGCATTAAAACTCAACAAGATCTCAATGATTTTAGTCTAATGATGACAAAGGTCACTGTTGAAGCCGCTCTCAACGCCGAGTTAGAAGAACATTTAGGCTA
>WTAY01000156.1 GCA_013139345.1 Methylophaga sp.
TTTAGAATAGTATGTTTTGGTGGTGGTCAATTTAGGGGGGATGAAATTGAGTTAATTCGTGAACTCTCTATCAAGCCTAGAGAATTAGAGCAGGTTAGCGGAGGTGATAATATGCTCGCGGTATATTACAAAAATGCAGCCGTGTTTGTTTATCCGTCATTGTATGAAGGATTTGGTATTCCTCCTCTAGAAGCTATGGCACTTGGCTGCCCTGTTATTTGCAGTAACACAAGTTCAATTCCAGAGGTCGTTGGTGATTCGGGGGAGTATTTCGATCCTCAATCTATCGAATCAATGAGCGTAGCGGTGGAGAATGTACTTCAATCTACTGAAAGGCATGCAGAACTGATTCGGAAAGGTTTTATTAAGTGCGCGGAGTATTCTTGGGATCGTTGTGCTGCAGAAACGATGGATATTTATCGAGGGCTTGCCAAATTGAAGCATTGATTTAAATGGCATCTTTAAAAAATTACACGTATGTGAGATGTAAAAGTTGTGCTTTGGCAAGTAGTCAAAAAGGTGTTTTTTAAACTTTACAATATAGAAATTTTATTATGAGAATATTTAAGAGAATGATTAAAGCAACTTTAGCAGCTCTAGGTTATAAGCTAAGCCATGTATCGGAGTTGCAACAGGTGAGTCTGGGAAATTTTGCGAATCTTGTAGAGGCCTATGAGCAACGAATCAATGAGTCAGCAACTCCAGCATCCCAATTGCCGATTAACAAATTACGCCCGAAACTACTTGCTCGATTATTAGGTACATCGCCATCTGAGGCCTATTTCATTATCCAAGCACTTCACCAATGCAAGGATTTGAATGGTGACATTTGTGAATTTGGCGTGGCTCAAGGGGAAACTTCGGCTCTGATAGCTAACGAAATAGCACATACTACTAAAAAGAAATTGCATCTGTTCGACTCTTTCGAAGGACTTCCAAAACCTACTGAAAAAGATCAGCTCATAAATGATATTTATGCGTTAGGCAGCATGGATGCCTATGCCGGAAAGATGGCATGCTCGGAAGATATGGTGCGTTCACGAATGCAGGCAATATCCTTTCCTTTGAATAGGCATGTAATTCATAAAGGATTCATTGAACTATCGATTGAAAATGATAAAAATTTACCTGATGCAGTGTGTTTCGCTTATGTAGATTTTGATTTTTACGAGCCTATAAAGCTTGCCCTTCAGTATCTCCATAAGTTAATGCCCCTTGGAGCAATTATTATTGTGGATGATTACAATTTTTTCTCGACTGGCGCTAAAACGGCAGTAGATGAATTTCTCGAAGAAAAAAATTCAATAGAGGCCTTTTACAGTCTTCTTATTCCTGATGTCCGCTACGGATATTTTGCTGTTTTGACGAAAATAAGTTAAAAATAACCAATCATGGCGAGTTATTCGGTGAATGTTAAGGAATGGACATTTAATAAAGCCCGAAAGTCTTTTATGGTGTAGCGCCGCTAATATCTAAGGAACTGATAGGGGTTTCGGATATTATTTAACTTTTATTCCTAAGAGTACGTAATGATTACCTTCAAGAAAGCCTAAACTACAAGGCTCCACCTCTTAGGATGTGTGTGGTGAGGCACGAACTGCATCAATCGCGTAAATATTGGCAATCGCAAATGATGCGGTTCACTTTGTTCACCACATCCTACATAAAACTTAATTTAACCCTAACAATCATGATCCAATATTGTTGTTTTATCATCCCGGAGCAAGTTGGTTTTTCACCGTAAATCTTGCGGGGCGCAGAGGAAACCGATTATTGATTGATCAGCTCCTAGAGTGTGGTGAGGTACGAACCGCGTTGGTCGTGAATGATGCTGGTTTATTTTAATTCATTCATTGAGAAGAGAAAGATGAGATTGTCACCCCAATATCGGCAAACTATTAAAAAATATTTTAATGAATTTTTTGATGGCGAAATTTATCTTTTCGGTAGTCGTGTAGATGATGCCCAAAAAGGCGGCGATATAGATCTTTATTTGGTGGTCAATAATCAAGATAATTTATTTTTGAGAAAAACTAAGTTTTTAAGCAGAATAAAGAGAGAGCTTGGTGAGCAGAAGATTGATGTTGTTTTTAATAAAGATCCTAATAGGCTGATAGAGCAGGAGGCAAAAAAATGGGGAGTTCCGCTTTAATTTATCAAGAAAAATTTAAGGCGCATTTATCAGAAAGTCTTATGCATATTAAGCGACTTAATAATGCTATTGCTGCGCTTGAGAAAAAATATACTTTTCCTCTGGTGCTCTCGGAATTTAAAGAAATAGTTAATTGCGATCAAGATTTAGCCTTTGTCGATCAAGTTATTTATCGTTTTTCAAAGCTTCAAGATAGTATGGGGGCTAAACTTTTTAAATCTTATTTGCTGGCCCAAGGTGAAAATGTTGATAAGCCATTTCTGGATATTTTGAATCAATTAGAAAAGCTACATATATTAGATGTCGATGAGTGGTTTGAGTTTAGAGACATTCGCAATAGTATTTCACATCATTATGAGGATGATGTGAATGTTGCTATTGATCTTGTCAATATGATTTATAAATCGAGAAATGATTTAGAGCGTATTTTAAAGGCACTTCAAGGGTAACTCTTCATTATTAAAGGATGCAAGCCATTTTATCTGCTCGTCATTCCTGCATGCTGTTAGCAGGAATCTATGCTCAACGTAGGTTCCCGATAAAAGACTTCGGGAATGACGATATTTTTATATGTATTTTCCTGTGAATAATGAGAAGTTACGAGTGGAGCCTGAACGGTTACTTTCAAGGTTAGGCTGTAGAAATCTGGTGAGGCACGAAGCATATTAATCGCGAATGATGCACTTTACTTTGTTTAGCATCCTACAGTTTTATATTCAATGAGTAGGAAATAATGAAAAAAGCACTAATAACTGGCATTACTGGCCAAGATGGCTCTTATCTGGCCGAGTTTTTACTGGAAAAAGGCTATGAAGTTCACGGTATCAAGCGTCGTTCCTCGTCATTTAATACTGAACGGATTGATCATTTGTATCAGGATCCGCATGTGGATCACCGGAATTTGATTTTACATTATGGCGATTTAAGTGATAGCTCTAACCTGACGCGAATTTTGCTGGAAGTGCAGCCTGATGAGGTTTATAACTTAGGTGCTCAGTCACATGTGGCGGTGAGTTTTGAATCACCAGAATATACTGCCGATGTCGATGGCCTGGGTACTTTACGATTGTTAGAGGCGATTCGCTTATTGGGTTTGGAGAAAAAAACGCGTTTTTATCAGGCTTCTACGTCTGAGTTATATGGTTTAGTTCAGGAAACACCACAAACAGAGAAAACGCCATTTTATCCACGCTCTCCGTATGCTGTGGCGAAAATGTATGCATACTGGATGACGGTAAATTACCGTGAAGCCTATGGTATGTACGCGTGTAATGGGATTTTGTTTAATCATGAGTCCCCACGTCGAGGGGAAACCTTGGTGACCCGTAAAATTACGCGAGGCTTGGCGCATATTGCATTAGGGATTGAATCTTGCCTGTACTTGGGGAATTTAGATGCTTTGCGTGATTGGGGGCATGCGCGAGATTATGTACGTATGCAGTGGATGATGTTGCAGCAACCTGAGCCAGCAGACTTTGTGATTGCTACTGGTGTGCAGCATTCGGTACGTGAATTTATTGATTTAGCTGCGCGTGAATTGGGTATTATTTTACGTTTTGAAGGGCAGGGGATTGAGGAGAAAGGCATTGTTGAGCGTGTTGATAATATTACTCTGAGCGCTTTAAAAGTAGGGGATGTGATTATTACTGTTGATTCGCGTTATTTTCGACCTGCGGAAGTGGAGACTTTATTGGGTGATCCGAGCCTTGCTAAAGCTAAATTAGGATGGGTTCCAGAAATCAGTTTGGCTGAGATGATTAAAGAAATGATGGCGCATGATTTTGCACAAGCTACGCGCCATGCCTTGTTGAAAAAGCATGGTTATGATGTTGCGGTAAGTCATGAGGATTGAGGTTTTATGAAGCATATGATGCATATGAAGCGGATTTTTATTGCCGGACATCAAGGCATGGTGGGTTCAGCATTAGTTCGTCAGTTGACTGAACAACCGGGTGTTGAGCTGGTTCTGCGTGAGCGCGCGCAACTGGATTTAACGCGTCAAGCTGAGGTTGAGGAATTTTTTCAATCAGAACAGATTGATCAAGTGTATCTGGCCGCGGCTAAAGTGGGCGGAATCCATGCGAATAATACTTATCCTGCGGAATTCATTTATCAGAACTTAGTCATTGAAAGTAATGTGATTAATGCCGCGCATCAAAATAATGTACAGCAATTATTATTTCTTGGTTCATCCTGTATTTACCCCAAGCAAGCGGCACAACCCATGCAGGAAGCGGCTTTGCTAACAGGGTCTTTAGAGCCAACAAATGAACCTTATGCTCTGGCTAAAATTGCTGGAATAAAATTATGCGAAAGTTATAATCGTCAATATAACCGTGATTATCGTAGTGTCATGCCAACTAATTTATATGGGCCATTGGATAATTTTCATGCGCAAAATTCGCATGTTATTCCAGCTTTGTTACGCCGCATTCATGAAGCCAAAGTCAATCAGGATGAATCGGTGACGATTTGGGGCAGCGGTCAGGCAATGCGCGAGTTTTTATATGTTGATGATATGGCTGGAGCTTGTGTACATGTGATGTCATTGGATAAAGAGGTTTATCAATCCTTTGTTCTGCCGATGCAGTCGCATGTTAATATTGGTACTGGTCTGGATTGCAGTATCCGTGAATTGGCGGAGTCGATAAAAGATGTTACTGGATTTTCGGGATGTTTAACGTTTGATAGCTGTAAGCCGGATGGTATGCCAAGAAAACTATTAGATGTGAGTTTGCTCAAGCGTATGGGCTGGGAAGCTAGAACGGATTTGCGCACGGGGCTTAAACAAACTTATGATTGGTATTTGCAGAATGAGTCAAATCTTAGATTGTAAATTGCTGCGTGATGTCTGTATGGCAAACCGTATCAATGCTGACTTGCCCCTACACACTCTGGATTGTGAATGAATTTTAAACCCCTAAAAGCGCAAATCATACAGTTAGCAAAAGCAAACGACACAATAGAGTTGCTCTGGCTGTATGGTTCACAGGCAAAAGGTAATGCGCATGAAAAAAGTGATATTGACTTGGCCGTAGCTTTTAAAGACTGGGTGAACGATCCTGTAGAGCGCCGCCTAAGGCCTGAGTTACTCGCTTTAGACTGGCTGCATGAGTTAAATTTGCAAGAAGGGCAGCTCAGCGTTTTAGATATTAGTATTGCCCCGATTCCAATCGCTATGTCGGTACTCCAAAACGGTGAACTATTGCTCAGTAAAAATCGATCCAGGCAATGGCAGGAACAGCAGCGAATTATGTCAAGATGGGAAATAGACTACTTGTACCATTATCAAAAACAGCGAGCTATTTATGGATGATACCTACATTTTCTCAATGCAAGAACATCTTGAAGAGTTAAAAAGTGATTTGCAAGGTTTAACCGAGATTATTAATCAGCGGGATTTAAGTCGCTATGAGTACCGAGCAGCAGAACGATCCTTACAAATTTTAATAGAAGCCTGTATCGGTATTGCCAAACACTGGACTTACGCACTTTGTAAAATAGCGCCTGCCGATGCTTATACCGCTTTTGAAAAACTATCGCAACAAGGCATTGATGGAATCAATGATGTGGAATGGCGTAAGATTATTGGTATGAGAAATGCGTTAGTCCATGATTACCTTAATATCGAACCAGAAATTATCAGATTGCTTATAAAAAATACAGCTTATAATAAATTATTTAAGTTTGCGTTTAATGGCCTAACAGTGATGCAAAGAAGTGCAATATAGGGGCGTAGGATATACTAGGGCCTCTAAATATTTACGTAAGAATAGCACCAATCGCATTATTTAATTATGCAGGATATAAATGAAAACTGAGATTTTCACATTAGATAGTCAATACAGTACCACTCGGTGTGTTATACGCACTCAGCCTATTATAGAAAATAACCCAGAAGATAAAATTCATGCCGTTTTGTTTTTACCTGAAAATTTAGAGCGAAAAGCGGAAGGCGGTTTGCGTACTCAAGGTTACTTTAAAAACACTCAAATAGATAAGCCGTTAATCAGTGTGATTACCGTGGTTTTTAATGGCGCAGAATATTTAGAGCAAACCATTAATAGTGTTATCGGACAAACTTACGATAATGTGGAATATATTATTATAGATGGCGGGTCTACGGATGGGACTTTGGATGTTATTAAAAAATATGAAGGGCAGATTGATTATTGGGTAAGTGAAGAGGATAAGGGAATATATCATGCTATGAACAAAGCAATAAGTATTGCTACAGGTGAATGGCTTAATTTTATGAATTCTGGCGATAATTTTTTAGAGAATAATATTTTAAAATCTGTTTTTTTAAACAATGTTCAATCAGAGTTAATTTATGGGGATCATGAAATAAGATATGAGACTTTAAAAAAAACTGTGAAAGCAAAAGAAATTTTCGAAATGTTTAAAGGCATACCTTTCTGTCATCAAAGTATGTTTATATCAAAGAATATTCAATTATCTTATCCCTATCAGTATGAAAAATATAAATTTTCGGCAGATTTTGATTTTATTTTTAATTACTTAACTTCTAATAAGTACAGTGTTCTATATACTAACTTTGTTATTTCATCAGTTGAAGCTAAAGGGGCAAGTAATAAGAATATATATACAACCATAAGAGAAAACCAGTCCATTGTCCTTAATAAATTTGATGCTTACTGGGTCAGAATTTATTATAGGGTCAGGTTAGTTGAAGTTTTTTTCAGAGAAACTATTAAACTGGTTTTACCTGAACGGGCTGTTGATTTTGTTAGAAAGCTAATCTAACTGGTATATCTTGAATTATGAATGATTATCATCTTATTATCGTCAATGATTTTGCTTTTATAAATGGTGGTGCAAGTAAGATAGCTATAAATTCCGCTTTGGATTTGGCTGATGCAGGTTACTCTGTCAGTTTATTTTCAGCAGTGGGCCCAGTGATGTCTGATTTAAGAAATAGTCATGTTAATGTCACCTGTTTAGAACAGTACGATATTCTTAATGATCCAAATAGATTGAGGGCTATGGGGCAGGGTATTTGGAATATGAAAGCTGCAAGTGCAATGGATGACTTGTTAAAAACAAAATCAAATAAAAAAATTATTGTACATATTCATGGTTTTGTTAAAGCGCTTAGTTCCAGTTTTGTAAAGGTATGCCATAAATATAATGTGCCTGTAGTATTAACATTGCATGATTATTTTACGGCATGCCCAAATGGTGGGTTTTATGATTACCAACAAAAACAACTCTGTTTAAGACAAGCAATGTCGGTTGATTGTCTTAAAGCCAATTGTGATGTTCGAAATTATAAACATAAATTATGGCGAGTTTTGCGTCATGCTATTCAGCAACGAATGGGAGGTATTCCCATATCAATCAAACATTTTATTTATATATCTGAATTAAGTAAACATATCCTTCAGCCTTATTTACCTGAAAAAGCTAAATTGCACTATGTACCCAATCCTATAGATGTGGTGCAGGAGGATCGAATTAAAGCTGAGAAAAATCATTACTATATTTTTATTGGACGGCTTTCAGCTGAAAAAGGAATTAGTGCATTTTGTCATGTGGTTTCAAAATTCACCTATCCTGCTATTGTCGTGGGTGATGGAGAGTTTCTAGGTAGTTTGAAGTCATCGTATCCTAATGTTGAATTTACTGGCTGGTTAGATAAAACAGAAATAGCTTGTGTGATGGAAAAAGCTAAAGTATTGGTATTTCCATCGCATTGGTATGAAACTCAGGGGCTTGTTGTATATGAAGCGTTAGCTAAGGGCGTCCCTGTTATTATTCCAAAGCATTGTTGTGCGGCTCAGGATGTGGAGCAAGGTAAAAATGCTTTGTTATATGATGATTCTGATAAATTAGGTTTGGAATTAGCTATTCAGGAGTTTGAAAATATGCCTTGTGATGAAGTTAAACAATTAAGTAAATATGCTTATACTGAATTTTGGAAAAAACAGGGCGATAGCCAACAGCATGTTCAAGATTTAGTTTCTACATACAGTTCTATGTGTAAATCTAGCACGTAGGATGTGGTGAATAACATGAACCGCATCAATCGTGAACGATGCGGTTCGTACCTCACCACATCCTACACACTGAATAAGTGCTTTGCCTTCTTAAAGAAGGGTTATATAGATTCCCGCAAAGTTTTCAATGTTTAAAAAATACTATGGATAAGCAATCAATTGGTCTGATCATCCCCACAAAAAACGCCCAAGCAACATTAGGCAGTATCTTAAGTGCTCTCAAAAACTCACCCATTAAATTCAGTACTTTAATCATTGACTCTTCATCAAATGATCAAACGGTATCCATTGCTAAAGAGCATAATGCTAAAGTCATCATTATTCCGCAATCAGAATTTAATCACGGAGCTACGCGAGAGGATGCACGCAAACAATTGGCTACTGATATTGTGGTGTATTTAACTCAAGATGCGATTCCTGTCAGTGCTAATTTAATCGCTAACTTAGTTAAGCCTTTAACTGAGCGGGATGATGTAGTTGTAAGTTATGGGCGGCAGGTTGCGCATGAAGGGGCGGATCTTTTTGAAGCATTTCCGCGTGAGTATAATTATGCAGATCGAGAACAAATCCGAGGTATTGAAGATGTCGGTCAATACGGTGTTTATACGTTTTTTTGTTCTAATAGCTGTGCCGCTTATAAAAACGTCGCATTAGATGAAGTCGGAGGCTTTAGAGCTGTTTTAACTAACGAAGATTATTTTGCCGTTGCTGATTTATTACAAAAAGGCTACAAAATTGCTTATGCTGCTGATGTCGTTGTAAAACACTCTCACAGCTATAGTTTATGGCAAGAGTTTCAGCGTTATTTTGATACTGGCTATGTGCGTGCTGAAAACCCCATTATTCAACAGCTAGTTGGGCAAGCCGAATCTCGGGGTGTTGGCTTTGTGGCGGGTTTATTAAAAAAAGTATGGCAGGAACAGCCGCTATTAATTCCTTATGCAATCATTCAATCATTGATGAAATGGTTAGGGTATCGTATCGGCTTTTATGGTTTAATTTTACCTTTGTGGTTGCGTAAAAAATTAAGCCAGCAGGCTTATTATTGGTCTTTTAAGGCGTAGCCCGAATGGAGCTTGCGTATAATCGTCGTGGCTAAAAGCCTTTCCCACGTCACGTTATTTTAAATTCCAATTCGTAAATTTTAACTGGTTCCCATGTGTTAATGGCCAATTATACTGAGCCAAAATTGGCCATTAACACCGAGGAAACAGACACGTTAGTTGACGCCTGATACGCGTTTTCGTGGCTAAAGCCACTCCCTCAGAATGTTATATTACAACTTAGATAACCGCGCCCTGTGGGCGGGGGTAAAAAAAGCTTTGCGTAAAGGTCTGCTCAAGAGTCTCAATTAGTTAAGTTGTTCCCGCAATTTAACTAGGAGAAACAAATGAGCAGATTTCAAAAATTATCACATGTCGTCTGGTTTTGCCAGTACCATATTGTTTTTGTGCCAAAGTATCGTTATAAAATTTTAAAAGGGGATCTTGGTCAGTATGTTTATCAAAGCATTTATGCTCATACCGAAAGAGCAGGGTGTGAAGTCATCGAATTAAATGTTCAGGCTGATCATGTCCATTTACTTGTAAAAATACCGCCAAAGGTTTCAGTATCAAATTTAGTTAGAAGAGTAAAAGGTAAGACTGCCATTCAAGCTTTCCAGAAGTTTCCCAGCTTGCGAACAAAGAAGTATTGGGGAAATAATTTTTGGTCGGCGGGTTATTGTGTTGATACCGTAGGTATGGATGCAGAAATGATAAGAAAGTATGTAAAATTCCAAGAAAATAAATAACCACTAAAATATTGGGAACAACTTGATCTTATTTCAGCAAGGCCCCGACAGGGGTTTTGCTGAGAACGGCCTTCTAGGTCGAATTTAAACCACGTTTTATAAGCGTGGTAGTTAATT
>WTAY01000016.1 GCA_013139345.1 Methylophaga sp.
GGCTGCTAGAGAGTAGTTGTTATCGTTTGCAACTAACATTTTGTTGGTCTGTTTTACGAGAAGAACCAACATACTCGACATGCACCTTAAGTTTTGTAACCCACGTCGAAGCCAGGTCGTCCCCAAAGTATTCTGTTAAATACGATATTTTTAACAGTTTTATCTTGGTCATTATAAATGAGTGAATGCTTCACTGCTAGAATAATAATTCTTATTTGTCTATTGTCGTGGCTGGAAATGAACTCGCGCCCTTTATATCTTATCTATTTCTGAATACGCGGGCTTTTTCGCGCGCCCAGTCTTGGTCTTTAGAAGCCGCTCGTTTATCGTGATGTTGCTTACCTTTAGCTAAAGCTATTTCAAGCTTGGCCCTGCCTTTTTTCCAATACATTGCAACAGGTACGATGGTGTAGCCTTTCCGGTCTACAGCTGCAATAAGTCGGTTTAATTCAACACGGTTAAGTAGCAGTTTGCGCCTACGAACATTCTCTGGGTGAATATGTGTCGATGCGGAGAGTAACGGTGAAATATGCGCACCATGTAACCATGCTTCTCTTTTATCAATCGAAATGTAACTTTCGTTTAATTGTAAACGTCCGTCCCGCATACTTTTCACTTCCCAGCCTTCTAGAACAATACCTGCTTCAAATTTATCTTCAAGAAAGTAATCATGTCTAGCACGTCGATTTTGTGCAATCGTGCTGTTCCCATTAGTCTTTTTATTATTTTTTTTAGTTGCCATCCGTTCATTATATAATGCTATTCTTTCTTTTCGCTTGAGCATTTGGAAAAATTCCAACAAAATCCCTTTTTATGTTGATTAATTCGAGAATATTATGAACAGACCAAGTACATCTATTCATGGTCAATGGTCGTCGCGTTGGGCCTTTATTCTTGCCGCTACGGGTTCTGCTGTTGGCTTAGGTAATATCTGGAAGTTCCCTTATATTACCGGTGAAAATGGTGGTGGTGCTTTTGTGCTTGTTTATCTACTTTGCATTGCCTGCATTGGACTTCCTCTTATGATGGCGGAAGTGATGATCGGTCGACGAGGACGACAAAACCCGGTCAATACGATTAAATCAATCAGTAAAGAAGAAAAGAAAAGCCCTCATTGGAAATTCATTGCTTGGATTGGTCTTCTTGCTGGTTTTATCATTCTCTCTTATTACAGTGTGATTGCCGGCCAAGCGATTGCTTATGTTTTCCGCTCCTTTGCAGGCGTATTTGAAGGTGTTACCCCTGATGGTGCTCACAATATTTATGCAACGTTAACGAGTGATCCTGAACGCTTACTCGCATGGCATACCGTCTTTATTGTCTGCACAATGACGGTTGTTGCTCGTGGTGTAACTGGCGGTCTTGAAAAACTTGTCACCTTTATCATGCCTGCCTTAGTTGCAATATTATTAATCCTAGTTGGCTTTGCTGCTAATACTGGTGATTATTTCACTCAAGGGGTCGAGTTCTTATTTAGCCCTGACTTCTCAAAAATAACACCTGAAGGTGTCTTAACAGCAATGGGCCATGCCTTCTTTACATTAAGCTTAGGTATGGGCGCAATCATGGTTTATGGTTCATACCTACCAAAAAACACCTCTATTTTAAAAGTATCGATCACCATCGCAATCGCTGATACGGTTATCGCATTACTTGCTGGCATGGCGATCTTTCCACTCGTATTTGCAAATGGTCTTTCTATTGGGGCAGGCCCAGGTCTAATATTCGAAACACTGCCTATCGCATTTGGTCATATGGCGGGGGGGGCATTGTTTGGTGGCATGTTCTTCTTGCTACTTGTCTTTGCAGCATGGAGTTCCGCTATTTCACTTATTGAGCCGGCTATTGCTTGGTTAGTTGAAAATAAACAAGTCAGTCGCCGTAGAGCAAGTGTAACCGCTGGTTTCGCTGTGTGGTTATTAGGCTTACTCACCGTCTTCTCTTACAATATCGGTCAGCACTGGATTTTATTTGGCAAGACCATGTTTGAGTTACTTGATTACTTAACCGCTAATATTATGTTGCCATTAGGCGGTTTATTTATTGCTATTTTTGCTGGTTGGACAATGTCTAAAAAGAGCACTCAAGAAGAGTTGGCAATTACGTCGCCTATTGTCTATCATGGATGGTTAATTCTTATCCGCTACATCGCACCTGCTGCGGTTATTATTATCTTTTTGAATGCCATTGGTTTATTAGGTTAATACTTTATATTCATGACAACTATTACTCGTAGTTCACTCGTTTTGTTTTCACCTGACCAGATGTTTGATCTGGTTAATGATGTGGAAGCGTATCCAAGCTTTTTACCTTGGTGTCGAAATAGTAAAATAATTAGTAAAACGGATGAGGTTATTTCAGCAGAACTTGATCTTGCTAAGGGTGGAATTCACCATGTATTTTCAACCAGAAATAAGCTTATCCAAGGTGAATCTATTGCTATCGAGCTTATTGATGGCCCCTTTCAACACCTAGAGGGTCATTGGCAATTTTCTATGATTGGTGACAATCAAGGTTGCCGTATTCAACTTGAGATGGACTTTGAGTTTTCTAACCGACTTATTAGCATGGCACTAGGCCCTATTTTTACTCAGATATCAGGTTCTTTAGTCGAGGCTTTTTGTAAACGCGCTCAGGATATTTATGGAACTGATTAACCCCATCACAATCGAAGTCGCTTACGCGTTACCTGATGAACAAGTCATCCTGTCATTAGAAGTAGCTGAAGACTGCCTTGTTGAAGATGCGATTCGCCGCTCTGGTATTTTAGATACCTATCCACAAATAGATTTAAGCACTGATAAAGTCGGTATTTTTGGCAAAATGTGTAAACTCAATGCGTCATTACGCAATAAAGATCGTATTGAGATTTACCGTAAACTTATTGCTGATCCTAAAGAATCACGTCGACAAAAAGCAGAGATGGAACGTAAGAAAGCGATTAAAGATAAACAAAAATAAACGTTAATGCCCGCAATCATCCCAAATGAAGTTTATTTTTATTTTGTCATCCCAGCATGTTTTTAGCTGGGATCATCTTAAGGCAGTAGGTTCTCGATAGAGCTTGTGCTCAGCTTGACTGGGTAACACTCGAGAGTGACGAGAGTTGTAAGTTCTGTAGCCTAAATAGTTTGGGTCTAGTTTTACCGTTCCATAGTGGAATAATCATAGCATTACCTGATGTTGCACTTTTTACCGTTTCAAGCACAGCTGTTCAACTCATTGGCTAGTTCTTTTTTATTCTAAAACTTAGTGTGCTTTTAATCATATTTGACGAGCTATCACGCTCGTTTTTAAAGTAAACATTACCGCCCCTCAAGCAATGCCATCTCAGCATCAGTGAAGTCGGCTAATTTACGCGCCTCAGTGTTAAATGGTCCACGTAATTCACCTGAAAAATAGTTATCTAATATATCTTTAAACGTCACTAGTGGGTCAACATCACGTAGCTCACAAAGGTAGTTAAACCAGCGTGTACCAATTTTCACGTGACCAATCTCTTCTTCTAAGATAATTTCTAGTATTTCTACTGCTCGATGTTCACCATTACCACGTAATTTATTCATCATTTTTGGTGTTACATCTAGCCCCCGCGCCTCTAAAACTCGGGGTACCAGTGCCATTCGTATTAAAGGATCATGATGCGTCTTTTTCGCCATATCCCACATACCACTGTGCGCAGGAAAGTCACCATAATCAAAGCCTAATGTCAGTAAATGATCTCGTAGTAAAGTGAAATGCTGTGACTCTTCAAATGCCACTCTTGCCCAATCGTCATAGAATTCACGCGGTAAACCTGGAAAACGAGCAACTGCATCCCAACCTAGGTTAATCGCATTAAACTCAATATGAGTAATGGCATGAAGTAGACTCGCATTGCCACTTTCTTTGGTATTGCGTCGTCTTGGTAAATCACGTGGCTCAACAAGTTCGGGTTTATCCGGTCTCCCCGGTTCATCAGGAACGGTGATGTCATCGTCTGAAACGGTTAGCTCTCCAGCAAGCCAGCGTTGATATAAAAGCTGTGTTTGTTCTACCTTTTCTAGGGGTTCAGTAATTAACAAACACTGTAGTGCACATAAACGTAAATCATCAGCCATCTAAACGTACTCGGGGGTCAACTAAAGTATAAGATAAATCGGTTAGCACGAGCCCCACGATATAAAGCGCCGAACCTAAAAAGACCATAGCTCGAACAATCGCAAAGTCTTGAGCCTGAATAGCATCAATGGTGTAACTACCTAAACCGGGAATGCCAAAGAATGATTCTAAAATTAGGCTTCCCATGAATAATGTCGGTAATACGACGACCGCACCGGTCAAAATTGGAATCATGGCATTTTTCAATACATGTCGGAATAACACTTGTACTTCAGATAAGCCTTTGGCTCGAGCAGTACGTACATAATCTTTCGATACTTCTTCTAAAAAGAGGGTTCGATACCAACGTGAACCAGCACCGATACCTGAAACAATACCTATCAGTACCGGCAAGATAAGGAACTTAATCGCGCTAAAACCTTCGCTATAACCTGAGATCGGGACTAACTGCATCAGCTTTCCGACTAGGAATTGCCCCCCGATGATATAAAACAAACTTGAAATAGACATGATAACAACGCAGATGACTACTCCACCCAAGTCAACATAAGTCGCGCGGAAAAATACCATTAATAGTGCAAAAGTAATATTAACCATTAAGCCAACAACAAAAATGGGGATCGCAATGGCTAAACTAGGCCACATTCTTGTTTTGATATCTTCACCGATATCACGCCCATCGTCAGCCTGACCAAATTGGAAAGCAAATAAACTTAATGATTTATCAAAGAAAATAGTCTCTGTTACCTTACTTAAACCGTCACTATCTTTATTCCACAGTAATGCTTTATCGTAGCCACGCTCCTGTTTCCATGCATCCATAGATTCTTGGGTCACATGCTTCACACCAAGGTGCATACGTGCCATATCATCAGGTGTATTCACCATGAAAAATAGTGCAAACGTCAGTGCATTAACCCCCATTAAAATGGG
>WTAY01000255.1 GCA_013139345.1 Methylophaga sp.
CAATCGCATATGATGTCGCAACAGTATGAGAGTTTGATGCGTAAATCAAACAAGAAAGATAAAGGTATGTCAGGTTTTTTAAACTAAAACCATAAATACAAAATTGGTGGAGAAATTCGATGAAAGTTCAAGCTTCGGTTAAGAAGATTTGCCGCAATTGCAAAGTTGTAAAAAGAAAAGGTGTCGTGCGTGTTATTTGTAAAGAAGCACGTCATAAGCAGCGTCAAGGTTAAAAGACGTCACGTAATTTAAATTGTTGTGAACAAGTGGTTTTATATGTTAATATTCACGGTTCACATCAGAAGAATTTAGGGTAGCTCAATGGCTCGTATAGCAGGAATAAACGTCCCTGTGCAAAAGCACACGGTGATAGCATTAACTTCTATTTATGGAATTGGATTAACACGCGCGCAGAAAGTTTGTGATTCTGCAGGTGTTGCTCGTGATGCTAAAGTTAGAGATCTAACAGAAGCGGAAGTAGAATTACTTCGTACAGAAGTGGCCAAATACACTGTAGAAGGTGATTTACGACGCGAAGTATCAATGGATATTAAGCGCTTGAAAGATTTGGGCTGCTACCGTGGTGTCCGTCATCGTCGAGGTTTACCGCTTCGAGGTCAAAGAACTAAAACAAATGCAAGGACTCGTAAAGGTCCTCGCCGCATGATTAAATAAAGAGGCTTTCGATGGCAAATTCATCAGCACGCCAACGTAAGCGTGTAAAAAAGAATGTAGTTGATGGTGTGGCACATGTGCATGCATCATTCAATAACACAATTATTACAATCACTGATCGCCAAGGTAATGCTTTATCTTGGGCTACATCAGGTGGTTGTGGGTTCCGAGGTTCACGTAAAAGCACACCTTTTGCAGCTCAAGTAGCAGCTGAAAAAGCAGGTGAAGCTGCACAAGGATTCGGAATGAAAAATCTTGATGTTGAAATCAAGGGCCCAGGTCCTGGTCGTGAATCAGCGGTTCGCGCACTGAATAACCTAGGTTTTAAAATTAATAATATTACTGACGTTACACCTATTCCACATAATGGTTGTCGTCCGCCAAAAAGACGTAGAGTCTAATTAGGAGAAATCATTATGGCAAGATATATTGGTGCAAAATGTCGCTTATGTCGTCGAGAAGGCGAGAAGTTGTTTTTGAAAGGCGAAAAGTGTTACACGTCGAAATGTGCGATTGAAAATCGTGCGTTTCCACCTGGTCAACATGGACAGCGTCGTGGTCGCTTATCTGACTACGCTACACAACTACGTGAGAAGCAAAAGTTACGTCGTGTATACGGCGTATTAGAAAAGCAGTTCCGTTTATATTATAAAGCGGCTGATAACATGAAAGGTTCTACAGGTGAGAATCTTCTTCAGTTGTTAGAAAATCGTTTAGATAACGTTGTTTACCGTATGGGGTTTGGTGTTTCACGTAGTGAAGCACGTCAGCTAGTACGTCACAATGCCATCACAGTTAACGGTCAGAAAGTAAATATTCCTTCTTACCAAGTTAGTGCTGATGATGTACTTGCAATTCGTGAAGCTGGTAAAAACCAAATTCGAATCAAAGCAGCGTTAGATCTTGCTGCTCAAAACGGCTTCTCTGATTGGGTTGAAGTTGATGTTGCTAAAATGTCAGGAACATATAAGCATGTACCTGAACGTTCTGATTTGTCAGCAGATATCAACGAACACTTGATCGTTGAGCTTTACTCGAAATAGAAATAACTAAACCTATTAATTTAGGTTTGATTAGAGGAATTTAAATGACGACCTTTACGAGTCAATTTCTTAAACCAAGTTTGGTTGATATAAAGAAATTTAGTGATACACGTACACGTCTTGTTCTTGAGCCACTAGAACGCGGCTTTGGACATACGCTTGGAAATGCATTGCGCCGTATTTTATTATCATCAATGGATGGTTCAGCTGTTGTTGAAGCTCAAATTGATGGTGTTGTACATGAATACTCAGCTATTGATGGTGTTCAAGAAGACGTTTTAGACGTTCTTTTGAATATGAAAGGACTTGCCTTTAAATTACATGAGCAAAATGAAGTTGTGCTTACTGTAAATAAAGAGGGTGTTGGCCCAGTTACTGCGGCCGATATTCAACTTCCACATAACGTTGAAGTTGCAAATCCTGAGCATGTTATTGCAAATCTTACTGGTGGTAGTTTATCTATTACCTTTAAGGTTGAAAAAGGTCGCGGATATTTGCCGGCTAATAAGCGTCAATCTGATGAAGATGAAGAACGAGTGATTGGTCAGCTATACCTAGATGCATCATATAGCCCCGTTAACATGGTGACATATGAAGTTGAAAGTGCACGTGTAGAAAATCGCACTGATCTTGATCGACTAATTATAGATGTTGATACCGATGGTACATTAGAAGCTGAAGATGCAATTAAATATGCTTCTACTATATTAAGTGATCAATTATCATCTTTCGTTGACTTTACTGTAATAGAACCAGTAGTAGAAGAGCCGGTAGATGAGCCAATTGCACCTGAATTACTTCAGGCAATTGACGAGCTAGATTTGACGGTTAGATCTGCAAACTGTCTAAAAGCAGAAAATATCTATTATGTTGGTGATTTAATTCAACGTTCTGAAATGGAACTGTTGAAAACACCAAACTTAGGTAAGAAATCATTAACTGAAATTAAAGATGTATTGGCTTCGAAAGGATTATCATTAGGTATGCACCTTGATAGCTGGCCGCCTGCATCATTAGAACAAAAATAAGGTATTTGAGATATGCGTCATCGTAACTCTGGTCGTAAATTAAACCGTAATAGTAGCCACAGAACAGCAATGTTCAAAAATATGGCAGCTTCTCTTGTTGATCACGAAATTATTCGGACAACATTGCCTAAAGCAAAAGAATTACGTGGTGTTATTGAACCGCTAATTACTTTAAGCAAAGAAGATACTGTTGCAAATCGTAGACTTGCATTCTCTCGTTTAGGCGATAGAGATGCAGTTACAAAATTGTTTTCTGATATCGGTCCTCGCTCAATTAACCGTCCAGGTGGTTATGTTCGAGTTCTGAAAATGGGTTTACGTGCTGGCGATAAAGCACCGATGGCTATTGTAGAGCTAGTAGACCGTAATATTGAAGAAGCTACTGCAGAATAAACAGTTTTTCGATAAAAGTAATAACTAAAAAGCCGGCGTAAGCCGGCTTTTTAGTGTGTATAGAAATAAAATAATATTATTCCTTGACGCAGAGAAATTAAGCTGTAGAATGCAGCACTTCTTTCGAGATGACTCAATGTTTTAGAGAGTTAAACTTAAAAAGAAAATGAAATAAATGTTTGACAGTTTGGCTGAGGGCTGTATAATTCTCGCTTCTTTGTTGCAGACAGTACATCGTTTCAATAAACGCTCTTTAAAAAAATAATATCAAGTAATGTGTGTGGCTACTTGCATTGATTCTAACTTTGTCAAAAAGAAGAAATAGATGTTGAGTAACTACACAGAACATGTAAATGTTTTAAGTAATAACG
>WTAY01000227.1 GCA_013139345.1 Methylophaga sp.
TCAGAAGTGAAACGACTTAGCGCCGATGATAGTGTGGGAGTTCCCATGTGAAAGTAGGTCACTGCCAGGCTTAAATATAAAGAAATACCCAGTCCTTAATACGGTCTGGGTATTTTTTTGCCTGTAATTTGTAGAATCATAGTCCACATACAGATGTAACGTTACACATCTGAATAGATTTGGCTAGTGGACCGGAGCTTGCCCATAGGGTTCTTCACAGGAGTGTTTAATCAGAGTAGGTCTCTGAGACAAATACAAGTCTATAAGTATTAATGAAGGTAACCCATTTTTGTTAACATCTTGTGACAGGTGTTTACTCCAATCTCATGCTGATATGGAAAGTGGGGAATATATACCTATTATCATTGAAGATGCAGTTAATTTAATAAAGCTCGTCATCCCAACGATAGTGGTTATTTTCACTGCCCATGGATTCCCATTTTCATGGGAATGACGAAGTGAGAAACAGGCAGCTTCATTGATTACGGGTATATAGAGCGATTGTCTGATAAATATATTATTCTTTTGGTCTAATTCTTAAGATACGGCCATCATCCGTTGCAATATAAAGCCAACCATTTGAATCTTCAATTATATTTCTTATGCGTCCATTAAAAGCTCTTAATAGTCGTATTTCATCAATAGCTATATTTTTCTGATTTAATACAACTCTATTGAGGTGTCGGAGCTTCATGGAACCTGTCAATAAGTTACCTTTCCATTTTGGAAAGGCTTTACCTGAGTATTGTATTAGGCCGCTAGGTGCTATTGAGGGTATATAGGTCTTAATAGGTTGATCCATACCTTCGTGGTGAGTTCCTTGCCCTACAGCAACATCTTTATCATATTCTTTGCCATATGAAATTACAGGCCACCCATAGTTATGAGCACTTTCAATAAGGTTAACCTCGTCACCGCCTCTTGGTCCATGTTCAATTTCCCATAATATTTGAGTTTCTATATTAAAAAATAAACCTTGAGGGTTGCGGTGCCCATAACTCCATATTTCATCGAGTGCATCTGTGTTGTTGCTGTATGGATTATCTGTTGGAATGCTACCATCAAGATTTAGTCTAAGGATAGTGCCGGCATGATTGCCTAGGTTCTGTGCATTCTCACGTATACCCCTGTCTCCGACAGATAGGAATACATGGCCATTATGGTCAAAGCTAATACGCCCACCATAATGAACATTAGTGCTTGTTGTTGATTGGGTGGTGATTAGATCCTGCCAGTCTTGCAGGCGGTCATTACTAAGCTTTGCTCTGCTAAGCGTCGTAGCACCTTTACCTGCTATATCTTTACTGTAACTAAAATATATCCAGCCAGTAGCATGGTAATGAGGAGATAAAGCGACATCGAATAAACCTCCTTGCCCTTTTACTTTGATATTAGTAGGCAGACCTGAAATAGATGATACCTTACCGCTAGCAATGTTTAACCTATTTAGGATGCCCTTTCGTTGAGTGATGAGCATAGTATTGTTAGTGAGCAAAGCCATTCCCCAAGGAATAGGAAGATCACTCGCAATCGTTTTTATTTCTATGGGGGGGAGGGGATTTTTAGCTGTACTGTAATTGGAAAAGAAAAGTGTAAAAATTAGACTTATATAGAGTACGTATTTTTTTAGAGACATCATATTCTCCATGTTAGTAACGATGATCAGCTTAACATGGAGAATAGAGTATTAGTTCATAAAAGAGTGTTTAGAAATGCTAGCTTGAGCGATAGAAATTAAACATGAACTTGCTGTTTAGTACTTTGCTTTCCTGGCTTGTGTGTACTTTCAGGATCAGAAATATACTCTAGGGCTCTAAGAATGTTTTGACGAGTGATCGTGCCAACTAGACGGTTATCCATGACGACAGGAAAGCGTTTGTAGGAGCCAGTCAAAAAACGCTCAGCAACATCAAGAATAGGTGTTTCAACATCAATAGTATCAACGTTAGGAGACATAAATTCTGATACTCGACCTGCAGCACCATCTTGTTGATAAGCGGCATTGAGGGCAACTTGCATACAATCTTTTTCTGATAGAAAGCCAATCATATTGCCATGCTCATCAATAACGGGGGCACCCGAAATTCGAGACTCAAGCATTTTGTGAATTGCTCGCAATATATCCATATCTGGGGTAAACGTACATTTGTTTACTGCCATATAGTCTTTAACTTTTAATGATGCGAGCATTGTTACTCTCCAATTAGTCGTTATTTTTCTTATCTAAGTCAGCTTTACGTTTGTCACAAATTTCTTTTTCTTCACTTGAACATGCACCACTACAGCTACCTGCTAAACCAACTTGGTTTAAACCGCCACAGCTACCTTTGATCGCTGGCCTGCCAAGAAGTACGCCAATAGCCATGCCAATAACGGCTATTGCTATTATGATGAATGTTGCAATAAAAATAGACATTAGCCGAAGTCATCAAGGAAGATATTGTCACGCTCAACACCAAGATCTTCAAGCATGTTGATTACAGCAGAGTTCATCATTGGAGGACCACACATATAATATTCACAATCTTCTGGTGCAACATGATCTTTTAATAGATTGTCACGAAGCACATTGTGAATAAAACCGGTGTGACCGGTCCAGTTATCTTCTTCCATTGGATCTGATAATGCCACATGCCATTCAAAATTGTCATTTTCTGCTTGTAAGGTATCAAAGTCTTCAACATAGAACATTTCACGTTTACTTCGAGCACCGTACCAGAAAGATATCTTACGCTTACTATTTAATCGACGAAGTTGGTCGAAGATATGTGAACGCATTGGTGCCATACCTGCACCACCACCAATGAAGACCATTTCTTTATCAGTATCTTTAGCAAAAAACTCACCGAAAGGACCTGAGATAGTGACTTTATCACCTTCTTTTAAGTTGAAGATAAATGAAGACATTTGACCTGGAGGTACATCATCATCAGCACCAGGCGGTGGTGATGCGATACGTACGTTCAACATAATAATGCCTTCTTCTTCAGGGTAATTAGCCATTGAGTAGGCGCGAATAACATCACTTTTTACGGTTGATGTATAACGCCACATATCAAAGCGATCCCAATCACCACGATACTCTTCGCCAATATCAAAGGTTTTGTATTCACTGACATGGGATGGAGCTTCAATTTGGATAAAACCACCCGCTTTGAAGTTTACATTTTCACCAGAGGGCAGTTCTAAAATAAGCTCTTTAATGAAGGTTGCAACATTGTCATTAGAGCGAACGGTACATTCCCACTTTTTAACACCAAATACTTCTTCAGGTACTTGGATTTTCATGTCTTGTTTTACAGCAACTTGGCAGGCAAGGCGTTCACCTTCAGCGGCTTCACGTTTAGTAATGTGAGATAGTTCTGTTGCTAGTATAGAACCACCACCATCAAACACCTTAACTTTACATTGACCACATGTACCACCACCACCACAGGCTGACGAAACAAATAGCTCTGAATCTGCTAATGCACCTAATAATTTACCGCCTGCACCACCGCTGACTGTTTTCTCATCATTAATAGTGATCGCGATGTCACCAGTCGAGACTAGTTTTGATCGAGCTGCAAGAATTAAAAAAACCAAGGCCATGATAATGACCGTGAATAGGACAATACCGAGTATTATTTCCATTACAGTTGAATCCCCGAGAATGCCATAAAGCCTAATGCCATAAGGCCTGCAGTAATAAAGGTAATACCAAGACCTTGCAAGCCATCAGGTACATCAGAATATTTAAGTTTTTCGCGGATACCAGCAATCGCGGTGATTGCTAATGCCCAACCAAGGCCACTACCAACACCATACACAGCACTTTCAGCTAGGTTGTAGTCACGTTCAACCATGAACAGTGTTCCACCGAGAATGGCACAGTTCACCGTAATTAGGGGTAAGAAAATACCTAGGGCATTGTAGAGAGCAGGGGTAAACTTATCCATGGCCATTTCAAGGATTTGCACCATGGCAGCAATCACACCGATAAAACTGATTAGACCTAAGAAGCTTAAATCAACATCAGGATAACCAGCCCATGCAAGAGCACCATCTTTAAGTAGAAATTGATAGATTAAATTATTCGCCGGTACGGTAATCATTTGTACCAAAATAACGGCAATACCCAAACCTAATGCTGTTTCGATTTTCTTTGAAACGGCTAAGAACGTACACATACCTAAGAAGAAGGATAGGGCAAGGTTCTCAATAAAGATTGAGCGGATAAAGAGGCTTAGATAATGTTCCATCTATAGAACCTCCGTACGATGAACCTGATGGATTTGGTAATCCGCAGGTTCAACTTGTTCTTTCTTAATGCTACGAATCAACCAGATAAGTAGGCCAATAACGAAAAAGGCACTCGGTGGTAATAACATTAAACCATTTGGAATATACCATCCGCCATCATTAGCAACAGGGATGATGGTGTGGCCAAATAGTTTGCCTGTACCCAATAATTCACGGAAAAAAGCGACGACCATCAAGATTAAGCTATAACCAAGACCGTTACCGATACCATCGAGGAAGCTCATTGCAGGTGGGTTCTTCATCGCGTAGGCCTCGGCACGACCAAGTACGATACAGTTAGTAATGATTAAGCCAACGAATACAGAAAGCTGTTTACTTGCTTCATAGGCATAGGCTTTTAGTAATTGATCTACGACGATAACTAATGATGCAATGATTGTCATTTGCACAATGATACGAATACTTGAGGGGATATGGTTTCTGATCGAGCTGATAATGGCACTTGCAAATGCCGTCACCGTTGTTAATGCGATACTCATGATCAGTGCCGCCATCATATTTGTTGTTACAGCTAAGGCTGAACAAACACCTAATACTTGTAGCGTGATCGGGTTGTTATCAATAAGAGGATCGTATACTGCTGCTTTGATTTCGCCTGCCATTATTATTTCTCCATCTCAGCATTCATATTTTTTAAATAAGGACCAAAACCATGCTCACCTAGCCAATATTTAACTAAGTTTGATACGCCTGTACTCGTCAGTGTCGCACCGGATAGACCATCAACTTTATGTTCGGCACCAGCAACTTTGAAATCAACATAGCCGCGAACAACTTCAATTTTTAATTCGCCTTGATCATTAAATGCTTTTTTACCTTGCCATAATTGTCGCCATTTAGGATTGTCTACTTCACCGCCCAAGCCTGGTGTTTCAGCATGTGCATAAAACTGAAGTCCACCAATAGTATTAAAGTCTCCTTCAAAAGAGATAAAACCATATAAAGTAGACCAAAGACCGTAGCCATGAATTGGTAATACAACCTGTGTTGTTTTATCACCTTCTTTTAATAAGAAGACTTTTGCTAATTTTGCACGACGGCCAATGCCGGCAATATCTTGTTCAGCTGACAACTTAACGCTTTGCTCAGGATCGCCTGCGGCTTTGTATTGATCGTATGTTGCAGAATCAATATCAGAGTATTGCCCTGTTTCTAGATCAACAATCTTGACCTCAAACTGTTCAAACAGTGTATTAACATCAACATCGTCTGATAAAAGCCCTGTTACACCTAAGATATTTTTCTTAATATCCGCTTCTTTATTAGCAACTTGTAGCGGTTTAAATATAACCGCCGATGTTGATACTAATATAGAACAGACTAAGCATAATAGGACGGCAACAATAATTGTTTTTGTTGGATTGTCATTTGGCAAACTGAGTATCTTGCCAACAAATCCTTGTTTTTTTGTATTTTCAGTCATAGGGTCAGCTTCGCTCTAATCGACGTTTAATATTTGCTTGCACGACAAAGTGGTCAATCAGCGGTGCAAAAAGGTTGGCAAATAAAATGGCTAACATAATGCCTTCAGGGAAGGCGGGATTAATAACGCGAATAACAACGGTCATAAAGCCGATTAATGCACCGTAAATCCAACGTCCTTTGTTTGTCATGGCCGCAGAGACAGGATCGGTTGCCATAA
The DNA here is from genome assembly GCA_013139345.1 of Methylophaga sp. Classification (GTDB taxonomy): domain Bacteria; phylum Pseudomonadota; class Gammaproteobacteria; order Nitrosococcales; family Methylophagaceae. The sequence goes on from WTAY01000227.1 coordinate 5,945, forward strand.
AGATCATACCGAAAGCAAAACCACCCAAAGTTAAATGCCAATACCAAGGTAGGGCAAACATAGGGTTGGTATCACTGCCGATCAGATTGAACAATAAACTAGTTGCCACCATGCCAAAGAACACACCAAAGATAATCCGGTATGAGGCGACTCGGGTATACAGTAAAAATGCTGCACCAAAGAGACAGGCAAGGGTTGAAACTTCACCCATAGAGCCTTGCATGGCACCTAGGAATGTTTGTGTCCATGTGAAGCCCGCATCTGTAATAGCTTCTAAACCACCTTGAGCACCTAAAGATAGAGGTGTTGCACCTGAAAAACCATCAATCGCTGTCCAAACACCATCACCTGACATTGAAGCAGGATAGGCAAAGTATAAAAATGCACGGCCTGTTAATGCGGGGTTTAAGAAGTTTTTACCGGTTCCACCAAAGACTTCTTTACCCAATACCACGCCGAAGATGATGCCCAATGCAACCTGCCATAATGGTGTTGATGCAGGGAGTATCAATGTGTAAAGCATTGAAGTAACTAAGAAACCTTCATTCACTTCATGATTACG